>DASTNK010000054.1:0-21074 GCA_035720945.1 Burkholderiaceae bacterium | reverse complement strand
TGGGATGTCGGATGCCATGTTCCAGCGTACCGCCTCCATCGATTTGAACAATTCCGGATAAAGCATAGGATCCCTCTTGAAGTTCGGCGCAGGCGGGTTTCTCTCCGCTCGAGTCACACGCCGGTTGTCTGGTTTCCGGGCAGTGCCAGCACCCGGCGTATCGGCAAGCGCGGGGGCGATTCAGCCCCCCAAGCCTGCCGCTAAGAGCGCGTCAGCGCCCACATTGCCACCCCGATAGCGACCGCCAGCACCGCGACCAGCGCCGACAGCAGGCGATTGGTCTGTCGTTGCTCCTGACGCATGCGACGCACTTCGGCATGCAGGTGCGCCTGGGAATCGGGCCGGACCAGGTTGGCGTGGACCAGCCGCGGAATCTGCGGAAGGATTTGCGCCCACTGCCCGGCCTCCTGGGCCAACCGCACACGCAGCGCGCCGAGCCCTACACGCTGCCTCATCCACTTTTCCAGATACGGCTTGGCGGTTTCCCAGAGATCCAGGCTCGGATCCAGGTCGCGCCCCATGCCTTCCACATTCAACAGCGTTTTTTGAAGCAACACAAGTTGTGGCTGGATTTCCACATTGAACCGACGTGATGTCTGGAACAGGCGCAACAGAACCTGCCCCAGCGAGATTTCAGACAACGGTCGGTCGAAATAGGGCTCGCACACGGCGCGCACCGCCCCCTCGAGCTCTTCTTCGCGCGTGTTTTCGGGAACCCATCCAGATTCGAGGTGCAGTTGCGCCACGCGCCGGTAATCACGCCGGAAAAACGCCAGGAAATTCTGTGCCAGATAGTTTTTGTCAAACTCGGACAACGAACCCATGATGCCGAAATCGAGCGCGATATAGCGTCCCAGCGTTTCCGGCGTATCCGAGACATAGATGTTCCCGGGATGCATGTCGGCATGAAAGAAACCGTCGGTGAACACCTGTGTGAAGAATATCTCGACGCCGGTGCGCGCGAGGTTCTTGATGTCGACGCCGAGTTCGCGCAGCTGCTCGACGCGGCTGATGGGCACACCACGCATGCGTTCCATGGTGAAGACTGTGGTGGCGCAATACTCCCACACCACTTCCGGCACCATCAGCAGGTTCCCGCGCTCGGTGTCAGGCCCGAAGTTGCGCCGCAGTTGGCTGCAATTGGACGCCTCGCGAATGAGATCGAGCTCGTCGTGCAGGTATTTGTCGAATTCCGCCACCACCTCCCGGGGCTTCAGGCGCCGGCCGTCCGGCACCAGGCGTTCGACCAGCCCCGACAGCGCGCGCAGCAGACGCAAATCTTTTTCTATGATGCTCAGCATGCCGGGGCGCAGCACCTTGACCGCGACCTCGCGGCCGTCGTGCAGCACCGCGAAATGCACTTGCGCGATGGATGCCGACGCGACCGGATCGGCATCGAATGACTTGAAGAGCGTATGCGGCGATTCACCCAGCGCGTCCTGTACGCATTGAGCCGCCTGATCAGATGGAAACGGCGGTACACGATCCTGCAACAACGCGAGCTCCCTGGCCACATCCAGGGGGATCAGGTCGCGGCGCGTGGACAGCACCTGACCGAACTTCACGAAAATCGGCCCAAGGGACTCCAGCGCCAGCCGCAGACGCTGGCCACGGGGGGTGCGGGGCGTTCGGCCAAAACGCACGATCCGCAACAGCCCGTAAGCCAGCGGATGCTTGATGCTCGAGAGCACCAGCTCGTCGAGCCGGTAGCGCAATGCCACGAAAATGATGCGAATCAAGCGGAATAGCGTAGGCATGGTCAGCGACCGCCCTTGTGTCCGGGATGAGGTCCCGGACGAGAAAGGCGGGCGACCCGGTTCTCGAGCGCGTCGAGCCGCGCACCGGCCGCCCGTACCCCGGCGGCCCAGTCGACATACGCATCGCGCCCCGACAGGAAAGCGCTTTCCTCGGCAAGGTACTCGCCCAGGTTGGCGGCCAGTCGATGCGTGCCGCGGCGGGCGCCCACGGCCAGACCCCGGAATGCCGATACCAGCCGTCGCGCGGCGACATCGCCCACCAGTCGCGACAGGTCGTTTTCGACGTCCCAGCGCAAATCGTGCGCCAGACCCGCCACCCCATGCGCCAGGGCCGCGTCGCCCTGGATGTGCATGAGACCAGCGATGCGCTCGGAATCGCTGGAGCGCAGGGCCTGGGGAAGTTCCGACAGACGTTCGGGAGGGATGGTGAGCGTGACATCGGGCACCACGGACGGGTTGCCGGCCGACACACTGCCATCACTGGCGATGACCAGACCGACCGTCATGTGGCCGACAACGAATCGCACCGTCTTGCCCGCGTGGCGAGCCAAGCGTTCCCGGGCCCAGTCTTCACGCGCCAGCAAGGCGTTCAATACGCGGGCGCCCACGGCGGCGGGCGCCAGGAAGGACGGAATAGGAAACATGGTTCAGACAGCCGCGACCCCCCGCGCCTGTCAGGGAGAATGGTTGGGAATGTTCAAGTTTAACGGTTTTGGGGCGGCTGTAGAGCCGCCCCATGGAAGAGACACTGGCTGGCCGGGAGCGCCGGCCTGAAAGGATCAGGCGGAAATTTGCTGAATACCGGCCAGCAACCAGCCATCGGCGGCGCTCTTGTACAGATTCCAGACCTCCTGGAACCGGAATGCCTCGGTGTGCCCGTCTTCGCGCAGCATGCCTGAATACCGGACGCTGGCCAGATGGCCCCCTTCCACTGATTCCACACCCAGCAATTCGGCGTTGAGCAAAACGATTTCAGTGGGCTTGGCGCCTTGGTTGGCGGCCACTTGGGGCGCGATTTCAGCCATCAGATCATCGGTGAGGTAGCCTGCCAGCTGGTTGACTTCGCCGCTGTCCCAGAGGGTCTGGATGGCGGCGAACTGCTTCTTGGCCTGGGCCAGGAAAGCCACTGAGTCGAAATCATGTGGAATGACCCAGTTCGAATCACCATCGACAGGCACCGATGACGCCGCGAACGAAGGCGACATTGCGGCGGGCGCGTGCGACGACGATGCTGCACCCGCGGGTCGTTGTGGCGAGCCGCCGCTGTTCCAGGCGCTGCGCAACGCGCCGCCGGGCGCCGCGTCGCCGGCAGCCGCGCTGGCGGGTGCGCGTGCTCCCGCCAACAGCCGACGCACCAGGAATATGACCGCGGCGAGCACCAGGCCGATCAGCACCATGCTGGAGATGGTTTCGAGAAACGCCCCTGACAATCCCAGGTGCGACAACAGCGCCGCAATGCCCAGGCCGGCGGCAATACCCGCCAACGGGCCAAGCCAGCGCGACGCCCCGCCGCGGGCACCGGCCGTGGAATTCTGTGCTGCGGCGGCGGGCGACTTGGCCGCCGGAGGCGTGATGGCCTGGCGCTGCTTGGTGACATTGAGCGATTGTCGACCGAAGCTTCCGCCCCCGCCCATGCGCCTGGCCTCGGCGTTGAATGACGCCGTCAGCATGCCCAGGGACGAAACGAGCAGTAGGGCGGTGACGAGATGCTTGGAAAAGAACCGTGACATGGAACGCTCCGGTGGTCAGGATGAAAAAACGTTTGAAGTTCGTTTCGCGGCAACGGCATATTGGACACCATGCCACGAAACAGAAACTGACGGCAAACTGAATATTAACCTGAACCAAAGCTGAATAGAAGGTGCAACCATTAATTATTCGTGAGGCGGCGATGCCGGCAAACCAAGACTTTGCGACAAGAGGCATAATGACCGGGACCCACATAAGGAAAAAGGCGCAAAACCACGGGCAAATCCCTTCTGTGCCAGACATTTTCTCTGTTAGTATACGAACAGTAACGAACATGTTCGACATGCCATTCTCGGAAACCTGACAGCACACGGCCACCCCGTTTACGCCTCCTTGCAGATTAAGTCATGACCTCCCCCCTCGATGCCGTGCTTATCGCGAAATCGCCCTCCAGGCTCAAGAAATTCGCAAAGTTGGCGCCTTTTCCGCCCCCCTTCTCTTCAGCCACCCGCGACACGCGGCGTCTCGTTCCCGTCACGAGCCTGACGGCACGCTCCGTCCCGGCGGAATGAGGCGCGTCACTTTCTCCCAGGAACACCTGGCGCCATCACCAATGACGCGGGCCACTGGCACCCGTTCAAGGCACCTATCCCGACGATGAGACTGGAAGACCATCCATCGTGTCGGCTTTTTTCCGAAGCGGACAACCTCACGCAAATCACCCCTTATTACGAAGAAGGGCGCAATGTGCTGTGGATGATGCTCAACGCTCAGCCACGCCCCTGCTTCAACACCGCGCTGCTACACGACATCTCGCGCCTGAAGCGGGCAGCACAGGATTCAGGGCTACCGATCGATTTCTGGGTGACCGGATCCGTGGTGCCGCAAATATTCAACGTCGGCGGCGATCTTGAACTCTTCGCCGCACACATTCGCGCCGGTGAGCACGAGCAATTGCGGGCGTACGCGCGCGCTTGTATCGATGCCATCCATGATGCCATGGTTGGCTTCGGCACCGGCGCGATCACCATCGCCATGGTCGAGGGTTCGGCGCTCGGCGGCGGTTTCGAAGCAGCCTTGGCGCACCACTATTTCCTGGCCCAGCGCGATGTGAAAATGGGGTTTCCAGAGATCGCCTTCAACCTGTTCCCCGGCATGGGCGCCTATTCATTGGTGGCGCGCAAATCCCACATGCTGCTGGCCGAAGAGCTGATCAGCACCGGCGTTTCACACACCGCGGAGTGGTATCAGGAAAAAAGGCTGGTGGACCAGGTGTTCGAAAAGGGCGATGCGTTCATGGCGACCCGCACGCTCATTGATGTCATTCGGCCCAAGATGAACGGCATCCGGGCCATGCTGCGAGCACGCCAGCGGGTGCTGTCTATCGATCGCTCGGAACTCATGGAAATCACCGAGGATTGGGCCCAGGCCGCGTTCACCCTGGAAGAAAAAGACCTGCAATATATGGAACGCCTGGTCATGCTGCAGAACCGGCACGCGAAACAGGCGCGCAACGTCGCCTGAGACAAGACCCGCACCATTCCCCGCATACACCGATGCGCGGCCCGAGGCCGCGCATCGAACACCGTCAGGCCACTAGGCGAAGCCGCTTGCCCTTGTTATCGAGCCAGTCTTCGAATTCCTTGACCGACATCGGGCGACCGTACAGGTAGCCCTGCGTGTACTCGACACCCACATCCTTGAGGAACTCCGCCTCGCCGGAGGTTTCGACGCCCTCGGCGATGACCTTGAACTTCAATTCTTGCGCCACGACCACCATGGATCGAACCAGCGCCTGGGACGTGGCGTTTTCGTCGACAGACTTCACGAAACTGCGATCGAGCTTGATGGCATCGAGAGGAAGCCGGGCGATTTGCGACAGGGACGAATATCCAGTGCCGAAATCATCCAGGTGCACCTCGGCGCCGAGTTCGCGGAACTGCTGGATGAGCCTGAGCGCGGCGGCCTCGTCGTGAATCAGGCAGCTCTCGGTGAGTTCGATATCGAGCAGCGAGCGCGTCTGGTCGGACTGGCGCAGGGCTTCGGAGAAATCCTGGATCAAGGTGGAACTGCTGAGCTGCCGCGCCGACAGGTTCACCGCGATGCGCATGTCGAGCCCACGCGCCTTCCATGCGGCCGCCTGCTTGGCCGCGGTGCGCATGACCCAGCGGCCGAGCGGCATGATCAGGCCGGACTCTTCGGCGTACGGAACGAAGTCCATGGGTGATATGCGGCCACGTTCGGGGGAGTCCCAGCGCAACAGGGCTTCAACCGAACGAACCTCGCCGGTCTCGAGACAGAGCTTGGGCTGGTAATACAACTGCAGTTGATCCTCGGCGTCGAGGGCCTTGCGCAGATTGCTGTCGAGCCAGATGTACTCCGCCACCCGGCTGTCCATGTCTGGCGAAAACACACGGTACGTGCGCTTGCCGGAATCTTTGGCGACATACATGGCCGTGTCGGCGCAGCGGACGAGGTGATCGATCGAGTCGCCGTGTTCCGGACACAGTGCGATACCGATGGAACACCCGGTATAGACCTCGACCAGCCCCAGGCTGATGGGCGCCTTCAGCCGATCGGTGATACGCTGCGCCACGTTTTCCATGAGCTCGAAGGATGCGTTCTTGACCAACACCAGGAATTCGTCACCGCCCAGGCGCGCCACGCTGTCGCCTTCCCGCATGCACGAAACGATGCTCAGCGCCACTGCCTGAATGAGGCTGTCGCCCACCAAGTGACCGTAATGGTCATTGACCTGCTTGAAGTTGTCGAGATCAAGGAACAGGATACCGAAACGTTCACCGTTATTGAGCGATCGGTTGATTTGCTCGTAAATGGCATGACGGTTCGGCAACCCCGTGAGGGTGTCGACCGTGGCGAGTTCCATGAGCTTGGCCTGCGCCTTGCGCTCTTCGGTCACATCGGTGCCGGAGCACACCAGGTAGCGCTCATCGGGACCGCTGCCGCTTTGCACGAATTTGTTGCGCCACAAGATGGTGCGCGGACCATTGAGCGTGTTGATATGGCGTTCGACTTCGTAGGCTGCGGAATTCTTGAAAAAGTCAGCGATGTTGGCCTTGGAGGCATCACGCTCGCTCATGGACATGAAGGCGTGGGCGGGTTTGCCGATGACGTCTTTTTCACGCAGGCCGGTGACTTCTTCGCACAAGCGGTTGAAGCGCAGGATGTTGAGGTTGTGGTCCATGATGACGACCAGCGAATTGACCTCGGAAATGACCTGTTCGGCGAACTCGAGCCCGTGCGCCAGATCCTTGGCCACTGCGGGCGTGTCCATGTAGTCGGACGCCGTCCCCGACCACGAGTTGGCACCGTTCTTCTTGCCGACCAGACTGAGTTTCTGAGGTTCGCCGAATAGCTCGATTTCGATTTCGGCGTGCGACGTAACGCCCGTGAACGCCCGGATTTCACGCGCCTTGTCGGGGGCGAGCGCGACCGCGAGGTTCGGTGTACCTTGTGTCCCCGCCAATTGCAGGGCGTTGCTGTCGGCTGACAGTTGCCAGAACGGACTACGGGTCCCGAAATAGGCGAAAAGCAGCGAATCGCTAACATCGCTCATGGTATCGAGCATGACATACCTCTTGATTCCTCAGCAGAAGATCCAACCATGACCAAGCCCGGCGTCTGTGCTCCAGGGGCAGGCCGTTTGCTGTAATAGCAGGTGACAATTCCGCACATTGACTCAGTATAGATTGGCTCAGAAATATTCGCCAACCATATATTGCACAAGAATAAAAACCCGCACGTCAGGCATTTGTCCTAATAGTGCATTCAGACAACAAAAACGCTGGCAAATTAAAGACAAACAATGATCTTTTTACAAAACACATTACAATTTGCAAGCTGTTTTTGGAAAAATCCGTATCAATTCAGTATTTTCTCCACACATGCAGGTGCCCCGCTCCAGGGATCAAACGTAACGATAATTTACTTCGCCAAATCATGCTCACATCCTACAACACTAAGCCGTTCAGCCGATATGCCCGGAAACTTCTCCCTTATATGGCGTCGGCACTGTTGCTGGGCCTGACATGCTCACGCGCCAACGCGTCCGCTTTCCAGTTGATCGAACAAAACGCCAGCGGCCTGGGCAACTCCTACGCGGGGTCGGCCGCTATCGCTGACAATGCCAGCACCATTTTCTACAATCCCGCGGGCATGACTCGCCTGCCTGGGGTCAACCTGTCGGCGGGCATGACGGCCATCACCACCACGTTCAAGTTCTCGGACAATGGCAGCACCGGCCCTGGTGGCCTACCCCTGGGCACGAACCAGGGGGGCGATGCCGGCGGTACATCTTTTCTTCCCAACCTCTACGCCTCCTGGCAACTCGATCCAAGCTGGTTCGTCGGCCTGGGGGTTGGCGCCCCATACGGGCTGTCAACCGACTGGGACAGTGACTGGGTGGGCCGCTATCAATCCACCCGCTTCGACCTGCAATCTGTCAACATCAATCCATCGGTGGCCTACAAAGCCAGTTCCAGGTTATCCCTGGGCGTCGGGCTCGACTGGCTGTACGCCGATGCCGACTATCGCCGCAACGTGCCCACGGCGGGCTTGATCCCGCAAATTCCATCCACCCTGCCCGGGTCTGTCCGCCAAGCGCTGGCTTCACAGTTGATGGCATCACCCGACATGAACGCCCGAGCCAGGTTGCACGGCAGTGGCTGGGGCTGGAACATGGGCCTGCTGTACCGGGCCACGGATCAGACTCGCATCGGTCTGGCGTACCGTTCGCGGGTGCATGTGCCCCTGGAAGGAACCACCTCGCTCGCCGGCATCCCCGGCGCGTTCAGCTCAGCCATACCGGGCGCGGTCGACAACAGCGCGTCCGCCACCCTCCCCGACACTGCCACCCTGAGCGTGGTCCACGACATCAACAGCAAATGGCAGGTGCTGGCCGATCTGGCCTGGACAGGCTGGTCCAGCCTGCCTGAACTGAAAATCCACAATGGTGCGCTGGGCGACGACACGCTCAAACTGGAATTCCGCAACACATGGCGCGTCGCGCTGGGGGCCAACTACCAGATCAATGGGCGCTGGAAGCTGCGCACCGGGGTGTCCTATGACCAGTCGCCCATACGCGGCAGCGACCTTCGGCCGACGTCGCTACCCGACAATGACCGCGTCAGTGTGGCGCTGGGTGTGCAATACCGGTTCAACCAGCACGCCACCGTGGACGTGGGCTACGAACACCTGTTCTTCCATTCGCACATCAACAACGCCACCAATCCCGCCGAGGGCACGGTCACGGGCACCCTGAACACCGCGGCGGATCTCGTGGGTGTGCAGGTTTCGTATCGGTTCTAGCGTCAAGCGGCGAAGCAGCGGAACCGCCCATCCGCCGATTTGATCAGGCTTGCGGGTTGGGCCCCAGATTCACCCCTTCGTGCAGGGCAACCACGCCCGCGGTCAGGTTGAAGAAACGCACCCGCGACAACCCAGCGGACTCGAGCATGCCGGCCAGAGTTTGCTGGTCGGGATGCATGCGTATGGATTCGGCCAGATAGCGATAACTGCCCTCGTCGCCCGCCACCTTCCGTCCCAGCCAGGGCAGCACCGAGAACGAGTACCAGTCGTACACCGGTGCCAAGGGCCTGGCCACCTTGGAGAACTCCAGCACCAGCAGCTTTCCACCAAGTTTCAATACCCGCCGCATTTCCGCCAAGGCGCGATCCTTGTGCGTCATGTTGCGCAGGCCGAAGGCCACCGTGACCCGGTCGAAATAGCCGTCCGGGAACGGCAGACGTTCCGCATCGCACACCGCCGTGGGCAACAACAGGCCCCGGTCGACCATGCGGTCGCGCCCGACCCGCAACATGGAGTCATTGATGTCGGTGAGCCAGACTTCGCCATTGGCGCCGGCCCGGCGCGCAAACGCCTTGGCCAGATCGCCGGTGCCACCCGCGATGTCGAGCACCTTCATGCCGGGGCGCACATCGGCGCGCGCCACCGTGAAGGCCTTCCAGGCACGGTGCATTCCCGCCGACATGAGGTCGTTCATGAGGTCGTAGCGACTGGCGACGGAATGGAATACTTCGGCCACCTTGCCGGCCTTTTCGGCCTCGCCCACTGTGGCATAGCCAAAATGTGTCGTGGTGCCGGACGGGCGGGGGGAATCAGGGGAGGAATCATGTTGCATAGTAATATCGTACTCTGGCGCGGCTGGACATGGGAAAACGGGCGCGCCACGCCGCCGCGCACCCTTCACAATACTGAAACATTTCCACCGTAGCATGGCGGTTCTTTCTTCAAGGCGCCACGATCACTGCCAATGACCACCACTGTACTTGTCGTCGAAGACGAGCCAGCGATACTTGAACTCATTTCGGTCAACCTGGGATTCGCCGGCTATCAGGTGCGAAGCGCCGGCGACGGCGGGCAGGCGCGGGCCATGATACGCGACGAGCTCCCTGACCTGATTTTACTTGACTGGATGCTGCCCGACACCCAGGGCGTCGCACTGGCTCGCCACCTGCGCGCACAAGAGCGCACCCGCAATGTCCCCCTCATCATGCTCACGGCCAAAAGCGCCGAGCGCGACAAGATCGAAGGGCTGGAGGCGGGCGCCGACGACTACGTCACCAAGCCGTTCTCTCCGAAGGAGCTGATTGCGCGTATCAAGGCCGTGTTGCGGCGGCGCGCGCCGCAACACACGGACGACATCATAGACACCGGGTCGTTGTCCCTGGATCCGGCATCGCACCGTGTCAGCGCGGGAGGCCAGTCCCTGGTGCTCGGCCCAACCGAATTCCGGCTGCTGCATTTCTTCATGACGCACGCCGAGCGGGTGTTTTCCCGCACGCAATTGCTGGATCAGGTATGGGGCGATCATGTGTTCGTCGAGGAACGCACGGTGGACGTGCATATCCGCCGACTGCGCAAGGCACTGGAACCCGCGGGCCAGGACAACACCGTGGAAACGGTTCGGGGGATCGGATACCGTTTTTCAGCGCGGCCCTCGCCGGCTGGTGGCACACCTTGATCCGTCCGGCCATCTGCCTGGTTGCATGGGCCGCCTTCGCCTGGCTGTGCGGTTCGTGGCTTAGCCGTGAGGCAGGGTGGGCCGTATTCACGCTGGGCTTGCTTGCCGTGATGGCAATCCAACACCGGCGCCTTGCTCGGGTGTCGCACTGGGCGGGCAACGTCAACGATCCGCCTCCACCCATCCGTGGCGACTGGGCCGACATATTGGCCTCGGTCTATCGAGCGTTGCGCAAGAACCGCCAGGACATGGATCTGCTGGAGCGGCAGGCACAAGGCATCATGCAGGCGGCCGAGGCGCTTCCCGACGGCGTGATGACACTGGACGACGCGCTGCGCATGACATGGTGCAACCACGAAGCCGCCCGTCATCTTGGCTTGGATCCGTCGGCGGACCCGGGCCACAGCATCTTCAACATTGTTCGTGCCCCCGAGTTCGCCCGCTATGCGAAACAAGCGCATTGGGATGGCCCATTGCTTCTCCGCGTCGCCGGGGATGGGCGCGATGCAACGCTGCAGATCCAGTTGATCCCTTACGGGCTGAACCGACTACTCATGGTCACACGCGATATCACGCAGCTGGAAAAACTCGAAACCACGCGCAAGGATTTCGTCGCGAACGTCTCCCACGAGCTGCGCACGCCACTGACCGTCCTAGGAGGATTCCTCGAAACGTTGCGGGACCTGCCTCCAGAAGCCTTGTCGAACGCTCAGCGCGACCACTATCTGGATTTGATGCGTGAACAGACCGGACGTATGCAGACCATCGTGGAGGACCTGTTGACGCTATCGACACTGGAGTCCTCCCCGCCCGATGACGGTGTCCCCGTGGACATGGATGCTGTCATCGCCACGGCGCTGGCCCAGGCACAGGCGCTGTCGGGAGGACGACATGTGTTCGAACAGCGCATCGAAAAGGGGCTGGGCGTTCATGGCAATGCCAATGAACTGTCCTCGGCGGTTCTCAACCTGCTGACCAATGCGGTGCGCTATACCCCGCCCGGCGGCACCATCAGCGTCACATGGGAGCGTTCAGCCACCGGAGGGGCGCGCTACGCGGTGCGCGACACCGGTATAGGGATTGCCGCGCAACACCTGCCGCGCCTGACGGAACGGTTCTACCGCGTCGACCGTGGGCGCTCGCGAGCAACAGGCGGCACGGGACTCGGCCTGGCCATCACCAAACACGTCGCCATGCGGCATCAGGCGAGCCTGCATATGGAAAGCCGTCCGAATGCCGGAAGCCTGTTCGCGCTGGCGTTCCCGGCGACGCGCCTGGTCACCGCGAATGTTGCCGCGAAGAACCAGGATGCCGGGGCTGATGGTCACCTGAAATAGACGGAGGGAGCCGAAGCGCCTCCTCCCCACAGCATCAGACCAGCACGCGCTCGATGCCCCCCGCGTTGGCATTAGCCACATATTGCCGCATCCAGTCCTCACCCAGCATATGACGCGCCATTTCCACGACGATGTAATCGGCCTGCATGCCGGTATCGTCCTCGTAGCGCGACAGCCCTTGCAGGCACGACGGACAGGAGGTGAGTATCTTCACCTCGCCGCCGAAACCGTCGGCGCGCACCGCGGCGGAATTCTTCGCCAGTTCTTCCTGCTTGCGAAAACGCACCTGGGTGGAGATGTCGGGTCGTGAAACGGCCAGCGTTCCCGATTCGCCACAGCAGCGATCCGCTTTGATGGTCGTGTCGCCAACGAGGGACTTCACGGTTTTCATCGGGTCCTGCAGCTTCATGGGTGTGTGGCAGGGATCGTGATACATGTAGCGCACACCCTGCACTCCTTCCAGCTTCAATCCCTTTTCCAACAGGTATTCGTGGATGTCGATCAGGCGGCAACCCGGGAAGATCTTGTCGAATTCATAGCCGGCCAGTTGGTCGTAGCATGTGCCGCAACTGACCACGACAGTCTTGATGTCGAGGTAATTCAGGGTGTTGGCCATGCGGTGGAACAGCACCCGGTTGTCGGTGATGATCTTTTCGGCCTTGTCCGTCAGGCCATTGGCCCGTTGCGGATAACCGCAGCACAGATAGCCCGGGGGCAACACCGTTTGCACCCCCACATGCCAAAGCATGGCCTGGGTGGCCAGGCCGACTTGCGAGAACAGGCGCTCGGAGCCGCAGCCGGGAAAGTAGAACACCGCCTCGCTGTCTGCGGAGGTGGCCGCCGGATCGCGGATGATCGGCACGTAGTCGGCGTCTTCGATGTCCAGCAGTTTGCGCGCGGTCTGCTTGGGCAGCCCGCCGGGCATTTTCTTGTTGATGAAATGAATGACCTGCTCGCGCACGGGTGCCTTGCCCAACGTGGCGGGCGGTTGCGCGGTCTGCTTGCGCGATGGCACCGACAGCACGTCGTGGGCCAGGCGCTGCGCCTTGTACCCCAGGTCTATCATGACCTTGCGCGTGGCCTTGATCACGCGCGGATCCTTGGCATTGAGGAAGAACATCGACGCCGCTGTGCCGGGGTTGAACGATTTCTTGCCCGCGCGTCGCAGCAGCGCGCGCATCTCCATCGAGACATCGCCGAAATCAATGTCCACCGGACAGGGGTTGTAGCACTTGTGGCAAACGGTGCAATGATCGGCCACGTCTTCGAATTCAGCCCAGTGTTGCAGGCTGACCCCGCGCCGGGTCTGCTCTTCATAGAGGAAGGCTTCGATCAGCAGCGACGTGGCCAGTATCTTGTTGCGCGGCGAATACAGCAAGTTGGCGCGCGGAACATGCGTGGCGCAGACCGGTTTGCACTTACCGCAGCGCAGGCAATCCTTGATGGAGTTGGAGATGGCGCCGATTTCACTACGCTGCATGATCAGCGATTCGTAGCCCAGCAGGTTGAAGCTGGGCGTCCAGGCCCGGCGCAGGTCGGCGCCCGGCATGAGTTTGCCGGCATTGAAGCGCGCGTCGGGGTCGACCCGGCGCTTGTAGTCCTGGAACGGCTGGAGCTCTTGTTCGGTGAGGAATTCGTATTTGGTCAGGCCGATGCCATGCTCGCCGGAAATGACGCCGTCCAGATCACGTGCGATCCGCATGATGCGGGCCACCGCCTGGTTGGCCTCGCGCAGCATGTCGTAGTCGTCGGAGTTGACCGGGATGTTGGTGTGCACGTTGCCATCGCCCGCATGCATGTGCAGCGCGACGAACACCCGCCCTTTCAGCACCCGGTCGTGGATGGCCTGGATCTCGGCCAGCACCGCGGCACAGTCCGTGCCGGCGAAATAGCGCTCCATGAGCGCACGAACCTCGGCCTTCCAGGAGATGCGGATGGTGTGGTCCTGCAGCAGATCGAACACACGAGCGCCCGGCTGGGCCGCCAGGCGTTCGTCGAAGGTACCCGCCCGCGCCTCCACACCCAGCCGCCGCAGATCGGCGAGACTGTCAGCGAGGGGGAGATCGAGGCCGGCCAGCAGCCATGACCAGCGCTCGCGGATGACCTGCAGGGTTTCAATGGCCGTGCGGGTGCGGTCGGACAGGATCTCTTCGCGGGTATGCTCGGCGTCGTCGGGGTCTTCGGCCTTGCCCATGGGCAGCGCGCCGCCCAGGAAGGCCTCCAGTTGATCCAGCAGACGCAGCTTGTTGCGGGTGGAGAGCTCGATGTTGATGCGTTCGATGGCATCGGTGTATTCACCCATGCGCGCCAACGGGATCACCACGTCTTCATTGATCTTGAAGGCGTTGGTGTGGCGCGCGATGGCGGCGGTGCGGGACCGGTCGAGCCAGAACTTCTTGCGGGCCTCGGCGCTGACCGCCACAAAGCCCTCGCCGTGGCGGGTGTTGGCGATACGCACGACTTCGCTGGCCGCGGTCGCGACCGCGTCGGCCTCTTCGCCGACGATATCACCGATGAGCACCATCTTGGGCAGGACGCCGCGTTTGCTCTTGGTGGCGTAGCCCACCGCTCTCAGATAGCGCTCATCCAGATGTTCGAGCCCGGCCAGGATGGCACCGCGCGCACGGCCTTCGGTATCGAGGTATTGCTTGACTTCGACAATGGAAGGAATGGCATCGCGCGCCTGGCCGAAGAACTCCATGCACACCGTGCGCGTATGCGGTGGCATGCGGTGCAGGATCCAGCGCGCGGAAGTGATCAGGCCATCGCAGCCTTCTTTCTGGACACCGGGCAGGCCGGCCAGGAACTTGTCGGTGACGTCCTTGCCGAGGCCGACCTTGCGGAAGCGCGCCCCTTCCACGATCAGGATTTCGCTGCGCAGGCGTTTTGCGCCAGGCGCCTGGGCGCCATCGAACCAGGCCAGTTCGAAACGCGCCTCGGCGGCTTCGTGAATCTTGCCCAGGTTGTGGTCCAGGCGCGTGACTTCGAGCCAGTCGCCCTGGGGATCGACCATGCGCCACCAGGCCAGATTGTCCAGCGCCGTCCCCCATAGCACGGCCTTCTTGCCGCCGGCATTCATGGCGACATTGCCCCCCACACACGAGGCATCCGCCGAGGTGGGATCGACCGCGAAGACCTGGCCCGCCGCCTCGGCGGCTTCGGCGACGCGACGCGTCACCACGCCGGCGCCGGTCAGGATGGTGGCGACCTTGCCCTCCACGCCGGGGAGATCGGTGGCCTCCACGGCCCCCAGGCCATCGAGCTTCTCTGTATTGATGACCACCGAGCGCCAGGTGAGCGGGATGGCGCCACCTGTGTAGCCGGTGCCGCCTCCGCGCGGGATGATGGTCAGATCCAGTTCGATGCAGGCACGCACCAGCGCCGCCATTTCCCCTTCGTTGTCGGGCATGAGCACCACGAACGGGTACTCCACGCGCCAGTCGGTCGCATCGGTCACGTGCGACACACGGGACAGCCCGTCGAAGCGGATGTTGTCTTTCGCGGTGATGCGTGCCAGACGATGCAGGATCTTCTTGCGCAACCCGGCGATGTCGTCGAATTCCCGGCTGAACGCGTCGACCGCGCCGCGCGCCGCCTGCAACAGGCGCGCGACGGCCGCATCGCGGGCCGCCCCCGCTTCGCGCCGGTGATCGATCTCGGTCAGCCGGTGCTCCAGAGCCTCGACCAGCAAGCGCCGCCGCCTGGGATTATCAAGCAAGTCGTCCTGCAGGTAGGGATTGCGCCGCACGACCCAGATGTCGCCCAGGACCTCGAACAGCATGCGCGCGGAGCGGCCTGTGCGCCGTTCGCCCCGCAACTCGGACAGCGCCTGCCAGGCGTCTTCACCGAGCAGCCGACACACGACTTCGCGGTCGGAGAACGAGGTGTAGTTGTAGGGGATTTCGCGCAGCCGGGTCGACGAGGAAGCCGAGTCGGCGGGGGAAGCGAGTATCTGACTGGCTAGTGGGGCATTCATGGAGGATGAAGACAAAGCGGCCCTTAAAGAGATAGTGTAGTCGAAAAGCCAATGAATTCTTCGATGAATCGGAGCACGTGCCAGACCGGAAGCACACACCGGCGGGATGCGCTACAGGAAAGGTACGAGATGCAGGAAGGCGACTGTGAAAGTGATGTAGCGGGCCGCCTTGCCTATCGCCATCCAGAATACGCATGGCCAGAACGAAAGGCGCAACCAGCCAGCCACCGCGCACAACGGATCACCCACCACCGGCAGCCAGGAAAAGAGCAGCGCCACGGGCCCCAGGCGGTCCGCCCAGCGATGGATATGAACGTGCCAACGTCCCCCGACACGGCTGGGTGCGACTTCGCGCCGCCTGGCGCGGCGTGCCGAAGCCAGCGGCCCGGGCCCCGCATCCAGATGCGTGCCGTGCCGGCGAGACGCTCCCGATTCTTGCCTGTGGCGCCAGCCTTCGTAGGCCTTCTCGGCACCCAGCCCCATGACGTAACTGACGATGCCGCCCAGGGTGTTGCCCACGGTGGCCACCAGGATGGCGGGCCAGAACATGTCGGGCGCCACTTTGACGAAGGCGAACACAGCGGGTTCGGAACCCAATGGCAACAAGGTGGCCGAGACCAGGCTGATGATGAAAATGGCGCTCAACCCGACCTTGGGCAAGGCCAGCACCGACAGCAGCCACAGAACAGACGAGTGCACCCACGCTTCCATGACGCTCCACCCCGATGAACAGGTCATAGTGTACCCAGGGATTCTTCACGCCAACCACCGCGCCGCGTGCCTCCGCTGCCGGGAGCCATCCACCGCGCACCCGTGCGCCAAAATCCGGCTGCCTGGCGCTGTGGTACTCTTTTCAGCTTCTCACCAGAACCTTTGCTCTTTCTGTTTTCGCCGCCATGCCCATCGATTATCTGAAGCGTATCCTGACGTCCAAAGTCTACGACGTCGCCGTCGAATCCCCCCTCGAACCGGCTCCCAGCATATCGGCGCGAATTCAGAACAGGGTGCTGCTCAAGCGCGAGGACACCCAGGCGGTGTTCAGTTTCAAGCTGCGCGGCGCCTACAACAAGATGGCCAACCTCGGAGCGGAGGAGCTCAAGCGTGGCGTGATCGCCGCGTCGGCGGGCAATCACGCCCAAGGGGTGGCGCTCGCGGCGAAGCGCCTGGGATGCAGGGCCGTGATCGTGATGCCAACCACCACACCGCGCGTGAAAATCGACGCTGTGCGCCACCTGGGTGGCGAGGTGGTCCTGGCGGGCGACAGCTTCTCGGATGCCTATCTGCACGCCAAGGAGCTCGAGGAGAAGGAAAAACTCACCTTCGTCCATCCCTTCGACGATCCTGACGTCATCGCGGGCCAGGGCACGGTGGGGATGGAGATCCTGCGCCAGCACCCCGGTCCGATCGACGCCATTTTCGTGGCGATCGGCGGCGGCGGCCTGATCGCGGGCGTGTCGGCGTTCGTCAAGCAACTGCGGCCCGAGATCCAGATCATCGGCGTGCAGACCGAGGACTCGAACGCGATGATGCGCAGCATCAAGGCGGGCCGGCGCGTGATGCTCAGCGACGTGGGGCTGTTCTCCGACGGCACGGCCGTCAAGCAGGTGGGCGTGGAAACATTCCGGCTTGCGCGCCAGTACGTGGATGATTACATCGCGGTCGATACGGACGCGATCTGCGCGGGCATCAAGGACGTGTTCCAGGACACACGCAGCGTGCTGGAGCCCGCCGGCGCGCTGGCGCTGGCCGGGGCGAAGCGGTATGCGGCGCTGCACGGATGGAAGAACAAGACGCTGGTGGCGATCACCTGCGGGGCGAACATGAATTTCGACCGCCTGCGCTTCGTGGCGGAGCGGGCCGACGTGGGTGAGGCGCGCGAGGCGGTGTTCGCGATCACCCTGCCGGAAAAGCGAGGCAGTTTCCGGCGGCTGTGTGAAGCGGTGGGCAAGCGTGCCGTCACGGAGTTCAATTACCGGATTTCAGATCCGGACAAGGCGCATGTGTTCGTGGGGCTGGCCATTTCCTCGCCGTCCGAACCGGAGAAGATCGCGAATGCGTTCCGCAAGAAGGGTTTCCCGACTCTGGACCTGACGCTCAACGAGATGGCCAAGACGCATCTGCGCTACATGGTGGGCGGCCATTCCGGGCTGGCCGAACATGAGCAGTTGTTCCGTTTCGAGTTCCCGGAGCGGCCCGGCGCGTTGATGAAGTTCCTGAGCGCGATGAATCCGGAGTGGAACATCAGTCTGTTTCATTACCGGAATCAGGGGGATGATTACGGGCGGATTCTGGTGGGGATCCAGGTGCCGCCGGATGACAAGAAGAAATTCAAGGAGTTCCTGGATACGCTGGGGTATCCATACTGGAACGAGACCGAGAATCCGGCGTATTCGTTGTTTTTGTAGGACTTGCGAGGGACTTATTGGTTTCCTATGGCGGCCTCGCCGAAGCTGCAGACCGTGTACAGGGGCAGGCCGGTGGCCTGGACGGCCTGGGATCCGCCAAGATCGGGCAGATCGATGATGGCGGCGGCTTCGACGACATTGGCGCCAAGGCGTTGCAGCAACTTGGCTGCGGCGACCATAGTGCCGCCGGTGGCGACGAGGTCATCGATGAGCAGGACGCGCTGGCCGGGACGGACGGCGTCGGTGTGCATTTCGACGGCGGCGTTGCCATATTCGAGGGTGTATTCCTCCGCCAGCGTGGTGAAAGGCAGCTTGCCCTTCTTGCGCACCGGGACGAAGCCCAGGTTGAGCTCATAGGCGACCACCGCGCCCAGGATGAAGCCGCGGGCATCGACACCCGCGACGAGGTCCAGGCGGTGCCGCATGTAGCGATAGACGAACAGGTCGATCAACACCCGGAAGGTGCGCGGATCCTGCAGGACCGGCGTGATGTCGCGGAACGTGACGCCCGGTTTGGGCCAATCGGGGACGCTGCGGATCGTGTTGCGGATGTATTCGGCGGGGTCGGTGTACATGGGGGATCGCCATGAAAACGGGCCGGACGCGGGCCGGCCCGGGAATGAGGGCTACGCGGAAACCGGGAGGCTCTGCGCACAGCGCCTATTCTACACGCCCCGATGTCATGACCCCATGAACGCCAGACGATTGAACTTCCCACGACTCGGGCATTCGGATGCCGCGGCGCGCAACGCGCCATCCTCAAGGAGGAGCACTTGGTCGAAAGTGTCTTCGGGGAGGTCGGCATGGGTGGCCATGATGACGGTCCGGTCACCCGCGACGCTGGCGAGATCGTGGAAGAACGCCCGGGCGGTGGGCTCGTCCAGGCCGGCGGTGGGCTCATCCAGAACCCAGACGCTGGCGGGCGCAAGCAGTGTGCGTGCAAGACACAGACGGCGAGCCTGCCCGGCGGACAGCGTGTGCCCCGATTCGCCCACCCAGGCGTCCAGGCCGTCTTCCAGCGAGTGCACGAAATCGGCCAGGCGAGCCTGCTCCAGAACACGCCATAGCCGCTCATCGGAGGCATCGGGATCGCCCACACGCAAGTTATCGCGCAACGAGCCGAGGAACACGGGGGAAAACTGCGAGAGCAGGGCAATACGCGCATGCAGCTGGACAAGATTGGCGTGCGGTAACGGCACATCGCCGTACGACACCTGGCCCTGCGTCGGATCCATGACACGCAGAAACAAGGACAGCAGCGTGGATTTCCCCGCGCCGCTGACACCGGTGATCGCAACGCGGCGCCCCGGTTCGATGCGCAGATCCACATGTTCGAACACTTGGTGGCCTCCGTCGTGACGATAGCCCACATCCCGCAACACCAAGGCTCCCGATTCGGGCAGATCCAGGGGTTGCGCGGGCTGGCCGATGACCGGCCGGGTGTCGAACAGCGCACGCACGCGGCGCGTGCCCTCGGCCATGGCACCGGTGCGCGACGACCCGCGCATCAGGGGGGCGGTCACTTCGAACAGGCCAATGCCACCCAGCACGATGCCAGCCCACATCGGTCCGGTGATGGCGCCCGCCTGGAAGGCCAACAGGCCCAGCCAAAGAAGCAGCAGCATGCCGACGCCCGAGACGACCTGTTGCACGAGTTGGCCCCAGGCACCCAGGGCGGCGACACGGTCGCGCGCGCCGGAGAGCCGTCGCGCGACCACACTGAACTGTTCAGCCACGCGTGGCTGGGCACCGAAGGCCGCGATGTCGACATGCCCCTGTACCGCGTCATGGATGAGGGCGCGTGCGCGCGACGCTTCGCCCTGAACCTGCCTGCCGGGGCGACGCGACACCCGCGCCAGCACCCAGGGGATCAACAGGCCGCCTGCCAGCAATGCGGCGGTGACCGACCATGCCAGCACCGGCGCGTACAGGCCAACCAGCACACCGAACATGAGACCGGCGACGATGGCGGTCAGCGCGGGGGCCACGATGAGCAAGAACAAGGTGTCCAGGGTGTCCACGTCGCCGATCAGCCGGGCGACCAGATCGCCGTCGCGATAGCGGGCCAACTGCGCCGGGCTCAGAGCCATGACACGGGCGAACACCGCGGTGCGTAAATCGGCCAGGAGATCCAGGGTGGCGGCATGGCCGGCGACCCGCTCGGCATAACGGGAGCCGATGCGCAGGAAAGAGAGGCCCCTCACCAACGCCGAGGGGGCGAACAGGTCGAATGCCAGGGACGCGCCCGCCAGAAAGGCGCCGGTGAGAAACCAGCCCGCCACGGCGAACAGACCCACACCCGCCCAGACCGTGACAGCGGCGAGCAACACGGCGCAGGCCAGGCGGCGCCTATGCCTGACCAGCCAGGGCCACAACAGATCAAGCGCGTTCAAGCAGGCCTCCGTCGCGTTCGATGTGCAACACGCGCCCCATGCGGGCGGCGATGCGCGGGTCGTGCGTGGTGATCAGCAAGGTGCGCCGCGCACAGAACGCCAGGATGGAATCGATGACCCGCATCCGGGTCTCCGCGTCCAGATGCGCGGCCGGCTCATCCAGCAACACCAGGCCAGGGTCCAGCAGGAAGACCCGGGCCAGCGCCAATCGATGGAGCTGGCCCCCCGACAAGCCATGACCCGCCATTCCCAGGCACGTCTGCATTCCGTTGGGGGCGGCGGCCACGAAGTCGGCGGCACACGCTTGCGCCAGGGCCCGGGACAACCGGGCGTCGTCGGCGTCCGGGCAGGCCATGCGCAGGTTGTCGGCAATGGAGGCCGCGGAAAAGAATGGGCGCTGGTCAAGCAGGGCGACGCCATCCCCCAGGCCTGGATCGACCCCGGCGGTCACAGGCCTGCCCAGCACCCGGATGCTTCCATTCGATACCGGACGCAAGCCCGCCAGCGCTTCCAG
>DASTNK010000053.1:0-12753 GCA_035720945.1 Burkholderiaceae bacterium | reverse complement strand
GTTGGCCAGGGAGAGCAGGCCCACGAAGCCGGCCGCGGCAGCAGGCGTGACGGCGCCCTTGAAGCTCTCCTGGATCATGACCGAGGCCTGGCCGATGACGCCGATGCCCGCCGTGACGTTCAGGCACAGCGCCCACCAGATCAGCCAGAACTGTGGGGTTTTCATGGCCGTGTTGATGTGCACGTGGTTCTGGCTGATCATGGCGTGCTGCGTGACGGGCGGCGTCCAGCCTTCGGGTTTCCAGCCCGGCGCAGGGATGCGGATGGTGAGGGCGCCGATGTTCATGGAAATGAAGTAAAGGATGCCCAGGACGACGAAGGTCTGGGCCACGCCCACGCTGGTGGCCGACTGGAAGTGGCTCATCAGGGCGACGGACAGCGGTGAGGCGATGAATGCGCCGCCACCGAACCCCATGATGGCCAGGCCTGTCGCCATGCCGCGCTTGTCGGGGAACCATTTGATGAGAGTGGAAACCGGCGAAACGTAGCCAATGCCCAGGCCAATACCGCCTATGACGCCATAGCCCAGGTACACCAGCCAGATCTGATGCCAGGCTATGCCCAGCGCACCAATCAGGAATCCACCCCCGAAACAGCACGCAGCCACGAACATGGCTTTGCGCGGCCCCACGTCTTCCAGCCATTTTCCCGCGAAGGCGGCGGAAAGCCCCAGCAGCGTGATGGCGAGGCTGAAGATCCATCCCAAGGTCGTCAGTTTCCAGTCTTCCGGCAGGGACTGGGTGATGCCCAGGACTTGCGTCATGGGCTTGTTGAATACCGAGAAAGCGTAGGCCTCACCGATGCAGAGGTGTACGGCCAGTGCCGCGGGCGGAACCATCCAGCGATTGAAGCCGGGTTTCGCGGTGATGCGTTCCTTGCTGAAAAATCCGTGATCAGACGGGTTGGTGCTCATTGCGTAGTCTCCTCTTGCTTGGACATGTATTCTTGTTTTGCATCAACTACAGCTTGCGGAAAGCCTCCTGGGAAACCCGCTGTGGCGGACTTTTCCAGGAGAGTGGAAAACTGAATTGATATGGAATGCCGATCGACGGGTTTCAGCCCGCAACCCGCGCTCCAGGTGTGAGGCGCCGCCGGTTCAGCAGGATGGCCTCGAGTGCGATGGGTGTCAGCGCCGCATTGTCCGTGCGCCCCTCCGGATGGGTGTCCAGGTAATCGAGCAGCGCCCGGCGCATGCGCGGTTCCCAGAATTTCTGGATATGGTTGGCGATGCCTTCGATGCCTTCGGCATGGTCGGGCATGGATTCGAAAAAGTCGCCGATGCGATTGGCCAGGCGGATCAGATGGTCGATATTCAACGCGGCTCTCCGGGGTGGCTGAGGAATTCTGGATGGGCGTAGAGATTGAAGCGTCCGTCACGCGCGAATCCGGCAAGCAGGACATTGAGCTCGTCGGCGATCTGGATGGCGAACGAAGTGGGCGCCGACACGGCAGCGATGACCCCTATGCCGGCCGCAGCCGATTTCTGCACCATTTCGAAGCTGGCGCGGCTTGAGATCGCGGCGATGCCGTCACCCGGGGCTATGCCATGGCGCAGCAGATGTCCGATGAGTTTGTCCAGGGCGTTGTGGCGCCCCACGTCTTCGCGCACATGCTGGACATCGCCTTGTGCATCCGCCCAACCCGCCGCATGGGTGGCGCCAGTGGCCTGATGCAACGGCTGGAGGTCGCGCAGGCGGTCGATGGCGTGGACAATGGCGCGTCGGGATATACGCGCGGGGCGTGGTTCGAGCGCGGGAAGGTCGCGGCGCACCTCGTCCAGGCTCTCGATGCCGCACAGCCCGCAACCTGTGCGACCGGCCAGGGCTCGGCGCCGCAGCTTGAGCTGGTTCAGGCGCGCGTGGGCGATGGTGAGCTGTATCACCAAGCCCGCAGCCGCTTCTGTGACGGCGACGTCGTAGATGTCGTGGGCGGTGCGTATGATGCCTTCGGTGAACGAAAACCCATAGGCCAGGTCTTCGAGGTCGCAAGGGGTGGCCAATAGCGTGGCATGGCTGATACCGTTGTATTCGAGCGCCACGGGGATTTCCTGGGCGATCTGGTCGATCTCGAAATGCGATAGCCCGTGATGGCCCGTGCGCATGACCCGCTGTTGGCTGGCGCCGCTTGCCGCGGCGGGTTGACGGGCGTCGTCATCGTTCGGCGCGTGGCCGCGCTTCCCGGATCGGGCGTTTCGCGGATCCGGGGTGGCACTGGGTCTCGGCAGGGCATTGCTGGCAGGTTTCATGATCGCTTCGTGTCTCTAGGCCTGCTGTGCCGGATCGCGTTCGCGTTCACGCAGCAACTGCTGCTGCACGTCGCTGAAACGAGACCAGTGCGCCTGCCAATCCGACGGGTGCGTGACGCGGCGCGCCTGTACCGCCGTGACTTTGTACTCCGGACAGTCGGTCGCCCAATCGGTGCTGTCGGTCGTGACGACGTTGGCGCCGGATTCAGGGAAGTGGAACGTGGTGTGGAGCACACCCGCCTGTATGCGTTCGGTGACCACGGCGCGCAGCACGGTTTCGCCCGCCCGGCTTTCGATGGCCACCCAGTCGCCGTCGTTGATGCCTCGGTCCTGCGCGTCGTGCGGATGGATCTCCAGCACGTCTTCTTTGTGCCAGACCACATTGGCGGTGCGACGGGTCTGCGTGCCCGCGTTGTACTGCGAGAGGATCCGGCCAGTGGTCAGGAGCAATGGGTACTTGCGTGTGCTGCGTTCATCGCTGGGCACGTACTTGGTGATCATGAACCGGCCCTTGCCGCGCACGAATTCATCCACGTGCATGACCGGCGTGCCCTCGGGCGCGGCATCGTTGCAGGGCCACTGCACGCTGCCCAGCTCGTCGATCTTGGCGAACGACACGCCCGAGAAGGTGGGGGTGAGCCGGGCGATCTCGTCCATGATTTCGCCTGGATGCCTGTAGTGCATGGGGTAGCCCAGCGCATTGGACAGCGCGCAGGTGACTTCCCAGTCTGCCATGCCGCCTTTGGGCGCCATGACCCGGCGCACACGCCCGATGCGTCGCTCGCCGTTGGTGAAGGTGCCGTCTTTTTCCAGGAACGACGACCCCGGCAGGAAAACATGGGCGTACTTCGCCGTTTCGTTCAGGAACATGTCCTGGATGACGACGCATTCCATGGCTTGCAGCGCATGTGCGACATGTTGCGTGTTGGGGTCGGACTGGGCGATGTCCTCGCCCTGGCAGTACAAGCCCATGAACGTGCCATCCACGGCGGCATCGAACATATTGGGGATGCGCAGCCCGGGTTCTGGCTGGATGGTCACGCCCCAGTCCTGCTCGAACGACTTGCGCGTGACATCGTCGGACAGGTGGCGATAGCCGGGCAGTTCGTGCGGGAACGAACCCATGTCACAGGACCCCTGCACGTTGTTCTGGCCGCGCAGCGGGTTGACGCCCACGCCTTCGCGGCCGATGTTGCCGGTGGCCATGGCCAGATTGGCGATGCCCATGACCGCGGTCGATCCCTGGCTGTGTTCGGTCACCCCAAGGCCATAATAGATGGAGCCGTTTCCGCCGGTGGCATACAGACGCGATGCACCACGCACGTCGGCAGCGGGCACACCGGTGGTGGCCTCGGTGGCTTCCGGGGAGTTCTCGGGTTGAGCGACGAAGTCGCGCCATTCCTCGAACGCTTTGTGTTCGCAGCGCGCATCGACAAAGCGCTGGTCAACCAGGCCCTCGGTGACGATAACGTGCGCCATGGCGGTCAACAATGCGGTATTGGTGCCGGGGCGCACAGGCAGGTGGAAGGCGGCCTTCACATGCGGACTGTCGACCAATTCGGTGGCACGCGGATCGATGACGATCAGTTTGGCGCCCTGGCGCAGGCGACGCTTCAGGCGCGAGGCGAACACAGGATGCGCGGCGCTGGGGTTGGCGCCCAGCAGGATGACCACGTCGGTGTACATCACGGAATCAAAGGCCTGGGTGCCCGCCGATTCGCCGATGGTGGTCTTCAGACCATAGCCCGTGGGGGAATGGCACACCCGGCCACAGGTGTCGATGTTGTTGGTGCCGAAGGCCGCGCGCACGAGTTTCTGAACCAGCCAGGTTTCCTCGTTGGTGCAGCGGGATGACGTGATGGCGCCGACCGAGTCGCGTCCGTATTTCTTCTGGATGCGCTTGAATTCCGACGCCGCGTACGAAATAGCCTCGTCCCAGCCAACCTCGCGCCACGGGTCGGAGATGTTCTTGCGCACCATGGGTTTGAGAATGCGGTCCTTGTGTGTGGCGTAACCCCAGGCGAAACGCCCTTTGACGCAGGCATGGCCGCGGTTGGCCTGGCCGTCTTTCCAGGGCGTCATGCGTATGACCTGATCGCCTTTCATCTCGGCCTTGAACGTGCAGCCCACCCCACAGTAGGCGCAGGTGGTGAGAATGGCGTGTTCGGCCTGCCCCATGTCGATGACGGACTTCTCGGTGAGCGCCGAAGTAGGGCAGGCCTGCACGCAGGCCCCGCACGACACGCAGTCGCTTGCCAGGAAGCCATCGTCCTGCCCCGCGACGATGCGCGAGGCGAACCCCATGCCATCCACGGTCAGTGCGAACGTGCCCTGGGTTTCGTCACAGGCGCGCACACAGCGGCTGCACATGATGCAGGTGGACGGATCGAAGGTGAAATAAGGGTTGGACTGGTCTTTGAGGCTGTCGAAATGATTGACGCCTTCTGTGCCATAACGCATTTCGCGCAGCCCGACGACGCCGGCCATGTCCTGGAATTCGCAGTCACCGTTGGATGGGCATGTCATGCAGTTCAGCGGGTGATCGGAGACATACAGCTCCATGACGTTGCGGCGCAGCGCCTGCAGCTTCGGCGTCTGGGTCCAGACCACCATGCCCGCGCGCACCGGTGTCGTGCATGAGGCGGGGTACCCCTTCTGGTCTTTGATCTGGACCAGGCACAGGCGACAGGACCCGAAGGCTTCCTGGCTATCGGTGGCGCAAAGCTTGGGGATGTTGATGCCGGCCTCGGCGGCCGCGCGCATGACCGAGGAGCCTTCGGGCGCCATGACGGCGATACCGTCTATAGTGAGTTCGACCAGGTTGGCGCTGGGGCTGGCGGGGGTGCCGAAATCGCGTTCGCGTTTGACGATGGTTTCAAGCATGGCGGGCTCCGGATTCAGGCGACCTTGCGGGTCGCGGTCTTGTCGGGGGAAGGCAGGCCGAAGTCTTCCGGGAAATGTTCGAGCGCCGACAGAACAGGGTACGGCGTCATGCCGCCCAGTGCGCATAGCGACCCGTTCAGCATCGTGTCGCACAGGTCGCGCAGGAGCTCAGCCTGCTCTTCGGGTTTTTCGTTCTGGCGTATGCGTGCAATGACTTCCGTGCCCCGCACCGAACCAATGCGGCATGGTGTGCATTTCCCGCATGATTCGACGGCGCAGAATTCCATCGCGTACTGGGCCATCTTCGCCATGTCGACCGTGTCGTCGAACGCGACCACGCCGCCATGGCCCAGCATGGCGGAAATGGCGATGTAGGCCTCGTAGTCGAGCGGAACGTCCCATTGGGACTCTGGCAGGTAGGCGCCCAGCGGCCCCCCTACTTGCACAGCGCGCAGCGGGCGCCCTGAGGCGCTGCCACCGCCGTAATCGAACAGCAGTTCGCGCAGGGTGAGGCCGAAGGCTTTTTCGACCAGGCCGCCCTGCTTGACGTTGCCCGCGAGCTGAAAGGGGAGCGTGCCTTTTGAGCGCCCCATGCCGTAATCGGCATAGTGCTTTGCGCCCTTTGCCAGGATGATGGGCACGGATGCCAGCGAGATGACGTTGTTGATGACGGTGGGTTGACCGAACAGGCCCTTGATGGCGGGTAGCGGAGGCTTGGCGCGAACCATGCCGCGCTTGCCTTCCAGGCTGTCGAGCAACGAGGTTTCCTCGCCGCAGATGTAGGCGCCGGCGCCCTGGCGCACTTCGAGGTCAAACGCCTTGCCGCTGCCGCCGACCGAATCGCCCAGCCATCCGGCTACGCGCGCCCGGGCGATGGCGTCGTTCAGTGTGGCGATGGCGTAGGGGTATTCGGACCTGACGTAAATGTAGCCATAGGTGGCGCCGACCGCCAGGCCAGCGATGGCCATGCCTTCGATCAGGGCGTACGGGTCGCCTTCCATGAGCATGCGGTCGGAGAACGTGCCCGAGTCGCCTTCGTCAGCGTTGCACACGATGTACTTCTGCGCGGCTTGGGCGCCCAGCACGGTTTTCCACTTGATGCCGGTGGGGAAGGCCGCGCCACCTCGTCCGCGCAGGCCGGATTGGGTGACTTGCTCGACGATGGCCCCGGGTGCCATGGCCAACGCCTGCTTCAGTCCGGCCAGGCCGCCGTGGCGCTGGTAGTCGTCGAGATCCAGCGGGTCGGTGATGCCGACTCGTGCGAACGTGAGGCGTTCCTGCTTCTTCAGGAAAGGGATGTCTTCGGTGAGCCCCTGGGAGAGCGGGTGTTGCCCGCCATGCAGCCAGTCGGCGTCGAATAGGGCGTTGACGTCACTGGCCTGGACCGGCCCGTATGCGATGCGCCCTTGGGGGGTATCGACTTCGACCATGGGCTCCAGCCACAGCAGGCCGCGCGACCCATTGCGCACGATGCGCAGCGCGATGCCGCGCTTTGCCGCTTCGTGTTCGACAGCCTGCGCGACATCGTTCGCTCCGACGGCGATGGCGGCCGAGTCACGTGGAATGTACAAGGTGATGGGTTGGGCGCTCATGCTTGCGCCTCCTTGGCAGCCAGAAGCTGGTCGAGGCGCGCGGGTGTCATGCGGGCGTGGGGTTCACCGTCGAGCATCACGGCGGGCGATTGTGCGCAAAGACCCAGGCAATAGACGGGTTCGAGCGTGACACCGCCATCGGCGCTGGTTTGGTGGAAATCACAGCCCAGCTTTTGTCTGGCGTGGGCGGCGAGGTGCTCGCCGCCCACGGCCTGACAGGATTCGGCTCGACAGATCTGGAGCACCACGCGGCCCGGCGGCTTGCTGCGGAAATGCGCGTAGAAGCTGATGACACCATGGATTTCCGCTCGCGACAATTGAAGGCCCTGTGCGACGATGGGTACCACCGCGTCGGGGACATACCCCAGTGCGTGCTGGATGGCGTGCAGAATGGGCAGCAGACTTCCTTTCTGGCCGGAGAAATGATCCAGCGCTTGCCGTGCGACCTGTTGCGCGGTGCTGTCCGAGGAATGACAAACTTGCTCGGAGTCTGAGTTTTGCATGGCGGTGTCCCTGGAGAAATGGCGAAGGGATTGAGCTCCTGGAAGAGCTTTTATATGTTTATATTTACTTGAATATGGGTGTTGTGATCCTCGCAAGATACTAGCTGTTCTGGATTCTTTCAATAAGAAAAAACAAGCATGTATAAAGGCTGCCGGCCTAGGGAGAACCCCGATTCTCCTCTCTGAAAATGGAACATATTATGTATTCAAATACATAAATGTGGATAATTTCTAAATCTCGGAGAAAACCCGTGTATACGGGATGAATAGGCAAAAAATGACATGTGATTTCAAGATGCGCCTGGATTCGCAATGGGTGCTGGAACACGGCAACGGGGAACAACTGGTGCTGGCTGAAACGATTCGATTGCTGGGGGCCATCGAAGCCACGGGCCATATCGCCGGTGCGTGCCGCGCCTGTGGCGTGTCATACCGCCACGCCTGGGGCGTCCTGCGTCACGCCGAGCAGGAATTCGGTGTGCCCTTGCTGGAAACAGGTCGTCGAAAAGGCACCAAGCTCACCCCTTTCGGTCAGCGCCTGTTGTGGGCCGACCGTCGTGCCGCCGCCCGGCTCATGCCCACTTTCGAAAGCATGGCCTCCGAGTTGCAGGAAGAACTCGAGAACTTCTGTCCAGGTGTGCATCCGCGCCTCCATCTGCACGCCAGCCACGGCTTCGCCGTGGAGGGCATGATGAACGTTGCCAACCGGCTCGAATTTCCGTTGCTCGAATTGCGCTATCGCACGGCCACCGAGGCGCTCGCGTCGTTACAGCGGGGCGAGTGCGACCTGGCCGGCTTCGAAGTGCCCGTGGGCGAATTCGAAACCCCCTTCCTGCGGCAATACGCGGAGTGGCTGGACCCCGCGCGCCATTGCCTCATTCATCTGGCGGTGCGCAGCATAGGCATGTTCGTGCAGCCCGACAATCCCAAGAACATCCACACACTGGTCGACCTGACCAAGCCCAACGTGCGGTTCGTCAATCGGCAGTTTGGGTCCAGCACACGCTACCTAGTGGGCCTCATGCTCAGGAAACTGGGTGTCGAGACCTCCCAAATACGTGGTTTCGACAGCAGCGAATTCACGCATATGGCGATTGCCGCCCATGTCGTGAGCGGCATGGCCGATGTGGGCATCGGGGTCGAGACCGCGGCGTGGCGCAGCGGCTTGTCCTTCATTCCTTTGGTCAAGGAGCGTTACTTCTTCGCCGTTCAGCGTGACCGCTTGTCGACCGCGCTGATGGAAAACCTGTTCACGCTGATGTACGGCGAAACCTATCAGGCATATCTGGCCGATCTGGTCGGGTACGACGCCACGCATGCGGGCAGGGTCCAGACGCTGGAAGAAGCGTTCGGATCGGATTTCGCACTGGCCAGACGAGCCTGACGCGGACGGTTTATGATTGACGCATGAGCAAAGTCACGTTCCTTGACAGCGATGTCCCTGGCGCGCATCGCCCCGCGCGCGTGTCTCCGCGTGTGCGGCCCGCTGCAGGCCTGGCGCCCGAGGCGGCGGGCACGAGTCCCGCGCCGCATGACCAGCGTGGTCGGCCCATGCATGATTTGCGGATATCCGTGACCGACCGCTGCAATTTCCGTTGCACGTATTGCA
The DNA here is from genome assembly GCA_035720945.1 of Burkholderiaceae bacterium. Lineage (GTDB taxonomy): Bacteria > Pseudomonadota > Gammaproteobacteria > Burkholderiales > Burkholderiaceae_B > SCQX01. Next base: position 3,922 of record DASTNK010000053.1, on the reverse strand, counting down.
TGCCGCGCGAGGTCTTCGGTGGCAATTACCAGTTCATGCCGCACGCCGAATTGCTTACGTTCGAGGAAATCTCCCGCGTCGCGGGTATCGCCGTCGGCCTGGGGGTGCGCAAGATCCGTCTCACCGGAGGTGAACCGCTGTTGCGCAAGAACATCGAGGTGCTGGTCGGCATGCTTGCCGGCCTGCGCGCGCCGAACGGCGAACCGGTCGACATCACGCTCACCACCAACGGCACGCTTCTGGCGAAGAAGGCGGCCGCCTTGAAGGACGCGGGTCTGAAGCGCGTCACCGTCAGCCTGGATGCGCTCGATGAAACCTTGTTTGAACGCATGAGCGACAGCCAGGTCAGTGTCAAGACCGTGCTGCGCGGCATCGACGAGGCCGCGCGCGTGGGCCTGACGCCGGTCAAGATCAACATGGTGGTCAAGAAGGGCGTGAACGAAGACCAGATCGTTCCCATGGCGCGGCATTTCCGGCATTCGGGCCATATCCTGCGCTTCATCGAATTCATGGATGTCGGCACCAGCAACGGTTGGAACCTCAAGCAGGTGGTGACGGGCGCCGAGATTCTGGCGCGCATCGGGCAGGCCTATCCCTTGACTCCCGCGGACTCATCGTACCGGGGCGAGGTCGCGTCGCGCTGGCGTTATGCGGACGACGGTGGCGAGATCGGCCTCATCACCAGTGTGTCCCAGCCGTTCTGCGGCGACTGCACGAGGTTGCGCCTGTCCCCCGAAGGCAAACTGTTTCTTTGCCTGTTCGCTTCGCAGGGCCACGACCTGCGCGCCATGCTGCGCGGTCGCGCCACCGACGAGCAGATTTCCTCCCGCCTGTCAGGGGTCTGGGCGGCGCGCGACGATCACTATTCCGAACAGCGCGGCCGTGAAACCGTGTTGCGGCAGAAAATCGAAATGAGCTACATCGGCGGATGATCCCCAGGCACGCATTGGGCGGCCTTATCCTCGCGGGGGGGCAGGCCAGGCGGCTGCAGGAGCCCGGCCGCACAGAACTCGACAAGGGCCTGCTGGAGTTGCACGGCATGTCGCTGGCCGAACGGGCCGCACGCTATCTGTCGTCGCGTGTGTCCCGGTTGTGGATCAGCGCGAATCGCCATGCCGACATCTATCAGCGTTTCGGCGACGTCGTCGCGGATGATCCGGATTATGGTGTGGGCAGCGGCCCGCTTTCGGGCGTTGCGAGCGTGCTGGCGGTTGCCTCCACGCCCTGGCTGGTGGTCATTCCCGTTGATGTCCCGGAGCTTCCAATCGACTTGGTCGACCGTTTGGCGGATGCGGCGCTCGCATCCCGCGCCGGCGTGGCGTACGCCGAGAACGCGCAGGGCGCACACCCGCTTTGCATGGTGCTGCATCGCCGTGTGTTGGCGCCGTTGCGGGCGCATTTGTTGGACGGTGAGCGAAAAGTCAGACGCTGGCAGCAGGGCCAGGGAGCGACGGCTGTGTGGTTCGAGGAAGAGGGTGCCGCGTTTTTCAACATCAATACCCGGGAAGATTTATGCGTGATGCGCCGGCGGGCGCCGCTCGAGTAGGGCGAACGGCCGGGCGGTGGTTGTGTGCCACACTGGGGGCCGGCCTCGCGTTCGGCGCCACGGGGGCATGGCACTGCGCAATGGTATGCGCAACTCGCCCCGGGCTGCATATGGCGACCGATGCGCAGATCAGACGAGCCAGTGCGAAAAATCGTAGTAGGCGACGATCTCGCCCGCGGCGACACGGGTGTTGGCGGGGATGCGGGCCAGGCCGTGCGCCCAGGGCAGCGAGCTGATGATGCCGGAGCCCTGATGCGCATAGGGGATCAGGGTGCCCGGGCCCTGCCGCGATGGCTCGAATCGAACACGAAGAAATTCTTCGCGGGTTTCGTCGAAGTCGCGTCCCGCATCCAGTGTGCCGTAGCGCACGGGTGGCATGACAGTATGGCGGCCCTGCATGGTGCGTATCAGCGGCGTGACCAGCAGCGTGAAGACGGCGAAGGCGGAAACCGGATTGCCCGGCAGGCACACGATAGGCTTGCCCTGGGCGTGGGCAAGCGCCACCGGTTTCCCGGGCTTCATGCGCACGCGCCACATGTCGAGTGTGCCGCCCGCGTGCTCGATGGCGGGTTTGACCAGATCTTTTTCCCCGACGGACACGCCGCCGACAGAGAGGATCAGGTCGCAATCGGCCAGCAACGTCGAAAACGCCTGATCCAGCGATTCTGGGGTGTCCAGCGCATGCAGCACGTGCTTCACTTGAACGCCCATTCCGTGGGCGAGGGTCGCCAGCATCGGCCCATTGGAGTTGTAGATCTGCTCCTGGCGACGCGGTGTGCCGGGGGCGACCAGTTCGTCGCCCGTGGTCAGGATGCCAACCCGAAGCGCGGGCCACACTTCGATGGTGGCCAGGCCTTGTGAGGCGATCAGCGCGATTTCCGCGGCGCCTAGCCGCGTGCCGGCGGCAAACAACTCTTTGCCAGCGGTGATGTCTTCACCCCGGCGCCGGATATGGGCGCCGATGGCCGGAGCCTGGTGAACGACAACGGCACCGTTCGCTTCCTCGCAGTCTTCCTGCATGACCACGGTGTCGGCATTGGCGGGCACCAGGCTGCCTGTGAAAAGGCGGATGGCATGGCCAGGCCGCAGGGCCTCGGGCATCTGTCCGGCGTAACAGCGTTGCTGGATGGCGAGTGGGCCGCCGGGTTTCGCGTCGGCGTGGCGAATGGCATAGCCATCCATGGCACTGTTGTCGGCGGGAGGGAGATCCACCGTTGCCGTGATCGGACGGGAGAGCACACGGCCTTCAGCCAGGCCGAGGGAAATGGCCTCGGTGCGAGTGGGGTACGATCCCGCCTCACTGAGGCGTTGCTGGGCTTCGTCGAATTCGAGCATGGTGGGTGCGAAATGGTGGCTGCTGGATGTGCGCCGCGACGGCTCCGGCCGGCGCATGGTGCGGGATTCCGTTGTGTGTGAACGGGCCCTTATGCGTAGTGCGAGGCGAAGTTGCAGGGGCGATGCGTGCTGTCGAGTTGTTCCCTGATGATGCTCTCCCAGGCGGTTCGGCAGGCTGACGTGGAACCCGGCATGCAGAAGATCAGGGTATCGTTGGCCGCACCGGCGAAGGCGTCGGACTGCAGTGTGGACGTGCCGATGTCCAGATACGACAGGTGCCGGAACAGTTCGCCGAAACCCGTGATGGTGGTGTCGAGCAAGGGCGTGATGGCCGCACCAGTGGCTTTCTGGTGACTGAAGCCAGTGCCTCCGTTGACCAGGATGACCTGAATCGAATCGTTGGCGATCCAGTCACTGATGATCTTGCGGATCTGATAGAGGTTGCCCGCGGAGATCGCCCGCGCGACGCACTGATGGCCTTCGGCAGCCAGGCCATCTTGCAGGTAGTCGCCCGACGTGTCGTTCTCGGCCGTGCGCGTATCCGAGACAGTGAGGACGGCGCATGCAAGAGAGGTCTTGGGCTGGGTGGTGGATGCTTTCATGATCGTTGCTCTTGTTGTGGATCTGGGGTGTTCCAGCTTGCGGTTTTCTCGGCGTCGGCGTCGTGTTGCTTGACCCAGAAGCGTTTGCCGTCTTCCAGGGTTTCACGTTTCCAGAATGGTGCACGCGTCTTGAGCGCGTCGATGATGTATTCGCAGGCCTTGAAGGCGTCGCCGCGATGCGCGCTGGCCACGGCCACGAACACTATCTGTTCGTCGTGGTGCAGTTCGCCCACGCGGTGCACGACGACAGGCTCGCGCACCGCCCAACGGGCCGTGGCGGTTTCACACAACGCCTGGATTTCCTGCTCGCACATGCCGGGATAGTGTTCGAGGTACAGGCTGCGGGTGGGGGCGCCTTCTTCGTAGTCGCGCACGTAGCCGGTGAAGGTCACCAGCGCGCCCGCGCCGCGCGCCGCGTGTTCGCGCAGGTTGGCGATCA
>DASTNK010000052.1:0-2344 GCA_035720945.1 Burkholderiaceae bacterium | reverse complement strand
GCCGGATCATGGCGCAGTTGGGCATCCGCACGTTCGACGAGCTGGTCGGCCGTGCCGACCTGCTCGACACGCGCGCCGGCATCGCGCACTGGAAGGCGAAGGGGCTGGATTTCTCGCGTGTTTTCCATCAGGTCGATCCCGCCGCGCCCCAGTTTCAGACCGAGGAACAGGATCACGGTCTGGACCAGGCGCTCGACCACCTGCTCATCGAGCGCAGCCGCGCGGCGATCGAACGCGGCGAGAAAGTGTCGTTCATCACGCCGGTGCGCAACCGCAACCGCACCATCGGCGCCATGCTATCGGGCCAGGTGGCGCGCCACCATGGCCACGAGGGCCTGCCCGACGACACCATCCACATCCAGTGCAACGGCACGGCGGGGCAGAGCTTCGGCGCGTTCCTGGCGCATGGCATCACGCTCGACCTGGTCGGCGAAGCCAACGACTATGTCGGCAAGGGCTTGTCCGGTGGACGCATCATCGTGCGCTCGCCCAACGACTTCCGCGGCTTCGGGCCGGACCACATCATCGTGGGCAACACGGTGCTGTACGGCGCCCTGGCCGGTGAAGCGTATTTCAACGGCGTGGCTGGCGAACGCTTCGCGGTGCGCAACTCGGGCGCCGCGGCGGTCGTCGAGGGCACCGGCGACCACGGTTGCGAATACATGACCGGCGGCACCGTGGTGGTGCTGGGCGACACCGGGCGCAACTTCGCGGCCGGCATGTCCGGCGGCGTGGCCTACGTGTGGGACCCCAAGAAGACCTTCCGCAAGCGCTGCAACACCGCCATGGTGGATCTGGAACCAGTGCTGTCGCATGCCGAACAGACACAGGCCGGTGACGTCGAGAACTGGCACAGCTCGCGGCCGCATGGCGAGCGTGAAACCGACGAAACCATTCTGCGCCGCCTGATCGAAGACCACTTCCGTCACACCGGCAGCTTCCGTTCACGCGACATTCTGGGCGATTGGGAGCACGCGCGCACGACGTTCGTGAAGATCATTCCGACCGACTACCGGCGCGCGATGGCCGAACTCTGGCGCAACGCCAACCTGCAACAAGTCGCAGCGTAAGCAAGGAACATACCTGACATGGGCAAGATCACTGGTTTTCTGGAATTCGACCGCATCGCCGAGGCCGCCGAGGCGCCGCTGCACCGGGTCAAGCACTGGAACGAATTCAACAAGGCGCTCACCGACGAACAGGCCAGCCGCCAGGGCGCGCGCTGCATGGACTGCGGCATCCCGTTCTGCTCGAGCGGCTGTCCGGTGAACAACATCATCCCCGACTGGAACGATCTGGTCTACAAGGGTGACTGGAAGAAGGCCCTGGAAGTCCTGCACTCCACCAACAACTTCCCCGACTTCACCGGCCGGGTGTGCCCCGCGCCCTGCGAGGCCGCCTGTACCCTGAACATCAACAACGACCCGGTGGGCATCAAGTCCATCGAGCACGCCATCATCGACAAGGGTTGGGACAACGGCTGGGTCACGCCCCAGCCTCCAGCGCGCAAGACCGGCAAGACCGTGGCCATCGTGGGCTCGGGCCCGGCCGGCCTGGCCTGCGCCCAGCAATTGGCGCGCGCCGGCCACCATGTGTCGGTGTTCGAGAAAAGCAACCGCGTGGGCGGCCTGCTGCGCTATGGCATTCCCGATTTCAAGCTGGACAAGACCCATATCGACCGGCGTGTGGCGCAACTGGAGGCCGAAGGGGTGGAATTCCACCCGTCCACCTACGTGGGTAACGCCGACCAGGCCGAGGATGGCCTGACCGTGCGCACGCCGGAATCGCTGGTCGCCGAGTTCGATGCCGTGGTGCTGACGGGCGGCGCGGAGAACCCCCGCGACCTGCCAGTGCCGGGGCGCGACCTGAAAGGCATTCATTTCGCCATGGATTTCCTGCGCCAGCAGAACATGGTCCTCAAGGGCGAGCGCATTCCGCGCCAGATCAGCGCCAAGGGCAAGCATGTGGTGGTCATCGGCGGTGGCGACACGGGTTCGGATTGCGTGGGCACCAGCAATCGCCAGGGCGCCGCGTCGGTCACCCAGATCGAGCTCATGCCCAAGCCGCCGGAAGTGGAGGACAAGGACCTGACATGGCCGTACTGGCCGCTGAAGCTGCGCACGTCGTCGTCGCACCAGGAAGGCTGCGAGCGTGACTGGGCCATTGTCACGGACGCGTTCGAAGGGAAGGGCGGGAAGGTCGAGAAGTTGAAGGCGGCGCGCGTTGAGTGGCGCAAGGACCCGGCCACGGGCCAGGCCAGGATGCAGAAGGTTGAAGGCGGCGAGTTCGATCTGCAGGCTGACCTGGTCTTGCTGGCGATGGGCTTTGTGTCTCCCGTGAAACC
>DASTNK010000051.1:0-21445 GCA_035720945.1 Burkholderiaceae bacterium | reverse complement strand
ACGCGGCCGACAGCCACGAAAAAATTCTGCGCAACATCATGAGTCTCCTTGGGTTGTCGCCGGACCACGTCGCAGTCCGGCATTTCTGGTCCGGCATTTCTATTACCTGCCTGCATCACGAATGAAGGATCAAGAACGATCCCCATCGAGCTCGGCCAGCACGGCCTGGGTGTCGGCACCGAAGCGCGGCGGCTTGCGCCGATACGTGGCCGGGGAGCGCGACAGCTTGATGGGGGACGCGACACCGCGGTAATCGTCGATGGCGACGATCATGCCGCGATGCCGTGTATGGGGGTGATCGGCCACCTGGGCGACGTCGTGCAACGGTCCGCAAGGCACACCGTGTCGAATCAAGTCCGACGCCAGCGCCACGCCATCGTGCCCCGCGAACCGGGCCTCGAGCTCGCGCTTAAGTTCCGGCCGGTGCCCGCAGCGCTTCGCATTGCTGTCGAAACGCGGATCGTCAGCCAGTTCTGGCGCTTCGAGATAACGGCACAAGGCCCGGAACTGCGAATCATTGCCGACCGCCAGGAACAGGGGCACCGTGCCAGTGCGGTACGTGTCGTACGGCGTGATGTTCGGATGGGCATTGCCGGTGCGCGATGGCGTCTTTCCCGATGCCAGATAATTGGGCATGTGGGGATGCAGCAGCGAAATGCCCGCGTCGTACAAGGCCACCTCGACCGACTGCCCCCGACCGCTGACGTGGCGCTCCTGCAGCGCCAGCATGATGCCGTTGGCAGCGTTCAGCCCGGTCACCATGTCGACCACCGGCAGGCCCACACGCAGTGGCCCGCCACCATCCTCGCCATTGACGCTCATCAGGCCCGCCATGGCCTGGATGACCGCATCGTAGCCAGGCAGTCCGCCCAGGGGACCGTCGGTGCCGAAACCGGAGATCGTGCAATGGATCAGGCGCGGAAAGCGCTCGGCCAGCACCTCGGCATAGCCCAACCCCCAACGCTCCAGCGTGCCGCTCTTGAAATTCTCGACCAGCACATCCGCGCCTTCCAGGAGGCGCAGCAAAACGGCGCGATCGGACTCGGTCGTCAGGTCCAGAACGATACCGCGCTTGTTGCGATTGACCCCCCGGAAGTACGCGGCCGTCCCGTCGTCGTCGAAGGGGGGCCCCCAGGCCCGTGTCTCGTCGCCCTTGGGCGGCTCGATCTTGATCACATCGGCCCCGTGGTCCGCGAGGAGTTGCGTGCAGTAAGGCCCTCCGAGCACGCGGGTGAGGTCGATGACTTTGATGCCCTGCAAGGCGCCATGGCTGTTCATGAAGGGTTCCATCCGTTCACAGGGAAAGAGAGGGTTCGTCCGCCCGCGTCTCAGCGTGAGCGGAAGACGTCGTTAGACAATCTCGCGCCAGAGCGGCCGAAATGGGTTCGTCCGCCAGCAAGGCGCGCATCAGCGGATCCAGCGCATCGGCATCGCCGTCGTCCAGCGGATCCACGGGCGACAGCCGGAATCTGGCGACCAGATGCGCCAACGCCAGACGGCGCCAGTCGGGTGCCTGGCGCGCGGCTTCCCAGGCCATGATGATGGCGCTTGTGACGTGATAGAGCGCGCTGGCCGCTTGTCGCGCCAGATGTTCCCGGGCATCGCGCGCCACGGCATCCGCCAGACCCGCCGCGCGACTCAACAGCGCCTGGAGCAACACCCGGCTTTCCGCCGGGATGCCGGGCGCGTCGAGCAATTCCTCCAGGTACACGCGCAACGGCGTCAAGGCGTCCTCGCGCGTGGCCGCGCGCATGACATCCAGCGCAACGATGTTGCTGGTGCCTTCCCAGACAGAGCCCAGATGCGAATCCCGCACCAGCCGCGCATCCACCCACTCTTCGATATAGCCGCAACCGCCCCGCACCTCCAGCGCATCACCCGTCACCTTGCGGGCGTCGCGACAGGCACGGAACTTGATCAGCGGCGTCATGATGCGCAACAACTTTCCGGCGCGCGCATCGCCCGCATCAGACTGGGCCAGACACTGGGCGGTATGCAGGAACATCGAACGCGCCTGCTCGCCCGGAAGCAGCATCTTGATCAGTTGCCGCCGCATCAGCGGCATGTCCATCAGGCGCTTGCCGAACGCCTCGCGGTGGCTGGCGACGTAGTGCGCCTCGCTGTAGGCGCGACGCATCAGGCCGGCCGAGCGCACGCCATTGGACAGGCGCGACATGTTGATCATGTCGGCCATTTGTTTGAAACCACGCGTGAGATCGCCCACCGGATACGCGATGGCGCCGTCCAGCCGTATCTCGCCGCTGGCCATGGAACGGGTACCGAGTTTGTCCTTGAGGCGGATGATGCGATAGTGATTGCGGCTGCCATCCGGCAAGGTGCGCGGCAACAGAAAAAGGCCCAGGCCCTTGATGCCTTTGGGCGCCCCATCCGGGCGGGCCAGCACCATGGCGAGTTCCGCGTCGGTGTTCGAGCAGAACCACTTGTCACCGGTCAGGCGCCATTGGCCGCCATCCTGGTGGGCACGGGTCGCGACGCCCCCGACATCGGACCCGGCGTCCTGCTCCGTCATGAACATGGCGCCTTGGTACAACTGGTCGAAATCCTGCGACGTCAGTTGCGGCAGGAAACGCGCCACCAGATCCGGGGCACCGAATTTGCGCAATGTGCGCGTCAGGGAATCCGTCATGCTGACCGGGCAGCACAGGCCGAACTCGGCCTGCACGAAGAGGAACGTCAGCGCGTACTTGGCCACAGCGGGCAGCGGCTCGGACCAGCCCAGCACGCCATCCCGGTGGCTCATGGCGGCCAGTCCGAGTTTCGAGTATGCGACGCGTTCCAACGCCACATAGTCGGGATGTTTTTCGATGGAATCGATGTCGGCGCCGCCGCGTGTGCGTGGTGCCAGCACCGGCGGGTTCCTGTCGGCGCTGGCCGCCAGGCGGTCCAGCTCACCACCCGCCTGCCGTCCGAGCCGCCGCAATATGGGAAGCAGATGCGCATGCAGCGCTTCGGGCAAGTAAAGCCGCAACAACGCGTCAAAGGCGGGATCCCGATCGAACAGATTGGTGCCACGGCTATCGGGAATGGCGCTGGGTTTCGCGGATGCGGCTTGGCTCATGAAGGGTTCTCCTGGATGTCCGGTAGTCATGCCGGCCTGATGATTCTCGACTTTCTAAGGCGTTTCCTGAAAATTCTAGGAACCTTACTCAATAAGTTCCAATACAATTTATGGAATTAACGATAATATTTAATTATTCAAACAATCGCGGCGCTCCTGCGGGGAATGACGGGGGATACATCGATGGACTTGCGACAACTCCGCTACTTCTCGTGCGTCGCCGAAGAATTGCACTTCGGGCGTGCCGCGCGGAAGCTGTGTATCTCCCAACCCGCCCTGAGCGCCGATATCCGCCGTCTGGAACAGGAACTGGACGTGCAACTGCTGGAACGCAGCAGCAAGGCTGTCACGCTGACCAACGCCGGGCAGGTGTTGTTGCGCGAAGCCAAGCGCCTGCTGCAACAGGCCGAGGAGGCCCGCCACCTGACCTTGATGTCGGCGCGCGGAATCATGGGCCGCTTGCGCATCGGCTTCGTGAATTCCCTGATCCACCGCGGACTGCCCGAAGCGCTCAAGCGCTTTGAAGCGGATCACCCGACCATCGACGTCACGCTGTCGGAAATGAATACCACCGAGCAGATCGACGCCCTGCTGCGCAACCAGCTTGACATGGGGTTGTCGCATTCGGCGCGGTTTCCCGCCTCCATCCGGGCCGAAAGGCTGGCCGTGGAACCGTTCCTGTGCTGTCTGCCGCTCCGCCATCCTTTGGCCGAGCGCGCCAGCCTTTCTGTCAAAGACCTGCGCGACGATGCGTTCATCCTCTTTCCCCGCCGCGTTTCCCCCTATTACCACGACCAGATCATCGCGCTGTGTGTTGAGGCGGGATTCAGCCCGCGTATCAAACACGAGGTCCGCCTATGGCAGACCGTGGTCGGCATGGTGGAAAAAGGCATGGGCATCGCCCTGGTGCCACGTTCCATCGCGCTGGCGTGCGGTCGGCGCGTGGCTTGCGCACGGCTGGACGGCGTGAGCGCGGTATCCGAGACACTTTGCCTGTGGAATGGCGATACCATGCCCGCGGCGGCACAGCTGTTCGCCGGCTACATCAGACAGGCGCTGCCGGAAACCGGGCGGGATTCCGCCACTTCATCAGAGTGAGGGCATTGTCGGCAAGCGTGTCACCACGCGGGCATCCGCCCACCACATGGACGAATGGTTCGCTGCAAAGTCGTTCGATTTGTGACAGACAAACCCAAGCCTCAAGGCAACCGGTCTCTTGCGTTTACGGCTTGTTGCACGATTAGGTAATTGCCCTGATTTGCCATTCGATGCGATATGATCTATCGTGGAATTGCCTTCTCGAAAGAGTTGGCCCGACTGCCCTTCAGTGGCAGATCGCCAACACTACTCCCTTGTAGTGTTCACTGCCATCGTGGCAGTAAGGCCCCGCCAAAAGGCGGGGCCTTTAGCGTTTTGGGCCTCTGGCTTTCGCGCGGTGCATCGGAAATTTTATGTTATAGTGCCGTCCTTTGGCGCATTAGCTCAGCCGGTTAGAGCGACGGAATCATAATCCGCAGGTCCCCTGTTCGAATCAGGGATGCGCCACCAAGAATTTCTATGTGGTATCAATTGCAAACGCCAATCTTTCGCAAGATTGGCGTTTTTGTTTTTGGAGCGCGCTGGACTCGACCCTACCCCATAAACAACGGAACGGACGCCCCACCTGATGGCACCGCCCTCCTCCCTATTCCACGCCCAGGCTGGTGTCACCGCCCATCTTCTCGAAGCGCCTGCCCTCGCCCTGAACATCCGGCTCGCGTTTCACGGTCTGGCCTGGATCGATCAGCAGCGCCGTCAACGCGCCGACTCCCAGCAGGCCGGCGGAAACCAGGAAGGGCAAGTGGTAGCTGCCCGTGCTCTGGATCAGGAAGCCAAACACCACCGGCGAGATCATTCCCGCCACACCAAAGCCGGTATTCATCATGCCAGCCGCGGTGCCCGCATAATCGCCGGCGATATCAATGGGCAGACTCCACAGCACGGCATTGGTCAGTTCCAGGCAGAAGAATGACAGCGACAGGAGCAACACCGCCATGAGCGGGTCTTTCATGGAAACCATGGGCACCATGCACAACAGCGCGCCCACCAGCCCGAAGGTCAGGACGGACACGCGCGCGAAGCGGATATTTCCGGTCTTCCTCAACAACTTGTCGGACACGACGCCGCCCAGAGTATCTCCCACAACGCCGGCGAGCAAGGGCAAGGCGGTGAAAATCGCCATGGCTTTCAGGTCGAAGCCGCGCGCATCCTTCAAGTAAGACGGCAACCACGTCAGGTAGACCCACAGCGACCAGCCATAGCAGAAGTCGACGAACGTCACCTTCCACATGCCCTTGATCAGCCGCCCCCATGGCGTCGGACCCTTCTCTTTCTTCGGCTGCTCGACCCTGCCGGCGTTGATTTCCGCCAGTTCAGCCGGGGTGACGCGCGGATGCTCGGCCGGGTTGTCGCGGAACACGAAGATGAACAGAACGGTCCAAACCAGGCTGATGGCGCCCAGCACGATGAAGGACTCGCGCCAGCCTGCCAAGGCGATGATCAGGACCACCAAGGGTGGTGTGATGGCGCCGCCCAGGCGGGAGAACGAATGGGTAATGCCCTGGGCAACGCCACGCTGCGTCACGGGCATCCAGTAGGTGAAGGCGCGCGTCGCCGTCGGAAATGCCCCGCCTTCGCCTATGCCCAGCGCGAACCGCATGACCAGCAGCGCAATGACGCTCCCCACAAAGCCGGTCAGCACAGTCGCCGCGCCCCAGATCAGCGACAAGGTGATGAGCACTTTGCGCGGGCCGAAGCGGTCGGCCAACCAGCCGCCGAAGATCTGCATGGCGGCGTAGGGGTAGGCGAAGGCCGAGAACACAAGCCCCAGCTCCAGGTTGCTCAAGCCCATTTCGTCCCGGATCAACGGCGCCGCCACCGAAATGTTGACGCGGTCTATATACGAGATGAAATACAGCAGGCACATCACCATCAATATCAAATGATGGGTTTTCACTCGACGTTGCATGTTTGTCTCCTCGGCCGTCACTAGCGGCACATGGCCGTCTGCGTCGGTCCTGGTCAGATTGTGTCGGGTAAGCGAACTCTGTGGCTTTACTGCACGTTATGGATTGTTAAAAACCCTCCCTCCACGCACGTCCAACGTGGGCATTCTCGTGATCAATGAAATCTTGAATCGCTCATGCGTCCAGCTCGAGCAACTTGAGGCGCTGCACTTTGCCCGACGGTCCGCGAGGCAGCTCGTCGACCACGACATACTTGCTGGGTGTCTTGTACTTGCCCAGCTCGCTCAGGCAATGGCGGCGCAACGCGTCGCTGTCGAAAACCGCGTTGTCGCGCAGCACCAGGTAGACGGCGATATCCTGGCCATAGTCCGGGTGCGGCACCCCCACCGCGGCCGCATCAAGAACACTGGGATGCTTGATTACCACCTCGTCGATCTCGCGCGGCGCAATGTTCTCGCCCCCCTTGATGATCAGTTCCTTGGCCCGGCCGGTGACGTAGAAGTAGCCCTGCTCATCCTGATGTCCGATGTCACCCGTCCTGAGCCAGCCATCGTCGGTGAACACGTCACGCGTGCGTTCCGGGTCCTTGTAGTATCCCAGCATGACGTTATGTCCTGTCAGGATGATCTCACCCTTCTCCCACGACGCCACCGGTTTGCCATCGGCGCCCACAACCATGGCGCGCGTGCCGGAAGGTTTGCCGATGCTGCCTATGCGCCGGTCGTCCTGTTCATAGGGATTGCTGAATGCCGGCGCGGCCGTTTCCGTCAGGCCCATCGTCTCAATGATGCCGATGCCGAACCGCTTCTCGAACGCGCGATGGTGCTCCGGCGCCAAAGCTGATGAGGCCGACCGGCAGAACCGCAGGCGGGACAGGTCCGGCGTGGCGGCGTCACTGCCTTCGTTGAGCAGATAGGAAATGATGGTGGGCACCACATTGATCCAGGTGCACCGGAAACGGCTGGCATCCGTCCAGAAAGACGCTACCGAGAACCGCGGCGTCATTACCACCGAGCCCTCATGCACCAGCGGCGCCACAAGCGTCACCACGAGGCCATTGATATGGTACAGGGGCAGCGACCCCAGCACCCGGTCGCCCCGGGCAAGATGATGGGCTTCGCTGATGCATCGGCCGTTGTAGATCAGACTGTCGTGGCTGTGCAGCACGCCCTTGGGCACGCCTGTCGTACCCGAGGTGTACATCAACAAGGCTGGGTCGCCCGGCTGCGGCTCAGTCATGGTGCCGCCGGCTGCGGGGTCCAACGCAAACGACGGTATTTCGTCGCCGGCCGGGTCGCATACCACCAGTCGGACGTCGCGCTTCACTTCGCGCAAGGCCGCCTTCAGCGCGCCCGCCTGCTCTCTGCCGGCAAAGATCAGCCTCGTATCTGAGTGCTCAAGAATATGCCTGAGCTGCGCGGGCTGGCACATCAAGTTGATCGGATTGGCCACAAGCCCGTTGGTCATGATGCCCAGCAACAATACCGCCGTCAGTTCGCCGTTTGGCATGTAGACGGAAACCTTGTCGCCTGTGCCCAGGCCCAATGTCTTGAACTGCCGCCCCAGGCCTTGGCAGTGCTGCCACAAGCGTCCGCAAGTCAGCTCGCGGCCGCTGTCGGAGGAAATGAGAAAAGAGCTATCAGGCTGGCGGGATGCCAGGCCCCGCAATAGGCCCGCGAAAGTGAGTGGCTCGTTCATGCCCCGTACCTCTCGAAGTATCCACCCAGCACCTGCCCCATGGTGGGCTTGCGCTCCGGAATCCGACGCGCCACGCGTGTGATGTTCATATAGTGGCGATAATGCATGTTGTCGGAGAAGTTGTTCCCGCCCCAGGTGCCGCACCCCATGGACAGCGAGAACGGCAGCCCATTGTCGAAATTCCCGCCCGTGGCGAAGCAATGCGCCTGATTGACAATGACCCGGGACACCGGCAGGGCCTGACCAAGCACCTCTGCCTGGCCCTCATCCCGAGTATGCAGGCCGACTGAATGGCCAGCCCCCATGTATGCATACTGGCGCCATACCATGGCGCACGCCCCGTCGAAATCCGGCGCACGATACACGGTCAAGACCGGCGAGAGCTTTTCTCCGGAAAACGGATGGTCGCGACCAAAGCCGGCCTCTTCGACCAGCAGCACAGTCAACGGATCCGAGGCGATCCGGTCGCACAGGTCCAGGCCCGCGATGTCGGCGATTTCCGCCGCCGATTTGCCCGTCACCGCACCGCTCAATTTCCCGGACGACCACATCACGGCCTGCAGACGCTGTTTTTCGGCGGCGGTGAGCAGCACCGCCCCCTGTTCCCGCAGGGCGGCCAGCATGGCGTCGTATACCGAAGAAACCACCACTACGCTATTTTCCGACGAGCAGCTGGTGGCATTGTCAAAGGTCTTGGAGGCCACGATCTTGGCGGCGGCATCAGCCACGTCGGCGGAGCCGTCCACGATCGACGCCACATTTCCCGCCCCCACCCCGAACGCCGGAGTGCCACAGCCATAGGCCATGCGCACGTTGGACTGCGACCCGGTGGCGACCACGAGATCCGCCTGGCGCATGAGCTCGGCAGTCATGGCCTTGGTGATCGGGGACGGCAGGCACTGCACCAGATCCGCGGGCAGCCCGCACTTTTTGAATTGCTCATGGATGAAGCCAATCAGCATCTGACACGGCCCCAGCCCCTTGGGGGATGGGGCCACGATGACCGCATTGCCACATTTGAGCGCGTTGATGATCTTGTTGGCCGGCGTGGCTGCCGGATTGGTGGACGGGGTGATCGCCGCCACCACGCCAACGGGACGGGCGATCTCGGTAATGCCGGTCACCTCGTCGCGCGCGATGACGCCGGTGGTGATGACCCCTTGCAGGTCGCGCAGCAGGCCCAGGGTCTTGCGATCGTTTTTGCGGATCTTATCGGCCACGTTGCCCAGCCCGGTTTCGGCGACCGCCCGTTCGGACAGCAAGCGGTTGCGCCCGGGCTCCATGATGGCCCAGCCGACGGCGGCGACTGCGTCATCCAGGGCCTCCTGCCCCATTCCAGAGAACATGATCTGGGCGCTGCGCGCCTTCTGTATCAATTGACCGACCCGGTCGGCCTCGGTGGCTTCCGTACCCAGACGGATTTCCTGAAGTTCCATCTCCTGCACCTCCTGATTGGACGGACTAATGTCCAATCTACGTGAACGGAGAAATAAAGCGTCCCGATATGTCATGATTCCGCGACGGGAACGTTCTCGTGGATGGAAAAATACACATTTCGAGACTACAGTCGTCTCTATCTCGAGGGAATCCGCATGTCATCGACCCAGAACAATGCCACGGCTGTACGTGCTTTCCGCATCATAGAAATCCTGTCCGAGGCCCAGGAACCCCTGTCCCTGGCCCAGATCTCCGATCGCATCGATCTGCCTAAGCAATCAGTCCACAGGCTGCTCAAGCAGCTCGAGAGCGCATGGCTGGTGACCCGCAATAGTCCGGGCAAGCATTACGAGTGTTCGTCGCGCGTGCGTCAGATGGCCATCAACATGTTGATGGTGTCAGGCCCGGCGGCAGCACGCAGGGCCATACTGCAGCAACTCGTGGACACGGTGGATGAAACCTGCAATCTGACCATGGCCGGCGGGGACGGCATTGTGTACCTTGACAGGGTGGAAGCCAACTGGCCGCTGTCCACGAGGCTGGGGGCGGGCACTCGGGTTCCCTTGCATTGCACGTCCAGTGGCAAACTGCTGCTCAGTTTCATGCCCAGACAGCAGCGCGAACGGCTGATCGAGAAGCTGCCATTGCGCGTGAGCACGCAGCAGACCATCACCAGCCGTGATGTGCTGCGCGAAGAGCTCGTGCGCATCCGGCGGAACCGGCTCAGCTTCAATAATCAGGAGTACATGTCAGGCATCGTGGGGATGGCGGTGCCCGTCATGCTGGACAGCCGCCGCGCATGCGCGGCGGTCGCCATTCAGTCTTCGATAGAACGCACAAGTGTCGAAGGCCTGGCGACCCATCTTCCGCAACTGCGCGACGTTGCCGAGGAAATGGCGGCTGTCTTCCGGGAAAATCACGCATCGATCTAGTGTGCCGTCTCGGAGGTGCGGAGACAGAACACCCAGAGCACTGCGCACCGATGTGCGCCGGCATAGAACGATAGCCACAAGAATCTTTACACGATTTTTATGTCGCCGCCTCGGAAATGAGCGGCACCTTTACGTCGCCGTCTCTACACTGCCTCCAGGAATGTTCCAAATAACATGGAGATGGCAGTGACTATCAGTCCTACAACAGCCCCGCATCCAGCCAAGGCACAAGACACGGTGGCCACATCCCAAGCCACGGCAGCCTCCGCGCTCGCCAACCGCCTGCGCGCCGCATGACGACCATGGGCTCGACAACCTTGTGGCTGGCCGGAATCGTCTCGGCCCTGCTTTTCATCTATCTGTTCTACGCGCTGATCAAACCCGAGCGATTCTGACGCACGCGCGCACAACGCAACAATCAACACGGATGATTTCCATGGGCGACATCGCTTTCGTATTCCTGGCGCTGGCTTTCTTCATCCTGGCCGCCGGATTCCTGGCTGGCCTGGACAAAATCTGAGGGCGGCGACATGTCCAACAATCTTGTTCAATTCGCAATCGTGCTGGTGGTCATGACCGGTCTCGCCGTTCTTGTCGGCAAATGGCTGGCCCGCGCCTACACCAGCCCGCACCACACACTGGCCGAACGCTGGACCTACCGCCTGCTGGGCATCGATCCCTCCGAGACCATGCCGTGGAAACGCTATGGCATGGCCTTGTTGTTGAGCAACGCGGCGATGATGTTCCTCGGCTACCTGATCCTGAGGCTACAAGGCGTGTTGCCGTTCGACTCCCTGGATCGGGCCGCCCAGAGTCCGGACTTGGCATTCAACACGGCGGTTTCCTTCACCACGAACACCAACTGGCAGGCTTACGCCGGTGAAAGCAGTCTGTCGAACTTTTCGCAGATGGCGGTGATCACATTTCTCATGACCATCAGCGCGGCCACCGGCATCGCCGCCGCAGGGGGTTTCATCCGGGGATTAAGCCGGCACGACAGCGCGGACATTGGCAATTACTGGGTGGATTTCACCCGGATCACCTACCGGATCCTTCTACCGTTGAGTTTTGTCTTGGCACTGGTCTACGTATGGCAAGGCATTCCCCAGACGCTTGCCGCCGACGCATGGGCCATCACCCTCGAAGGGGCGAAACAGCATTTGATCCTGGGGCCGGTGGCCAGCCTGGAATCGATCAAGCATATCGGCACCAACGGCGGGGGCTTTTTCAGCATGAATGCCGCCCACCCCTTCGAGAACCCCACGCCGTTGGCCAACACGCTGCACATACTGGGCATGTTGCTGATTCCCTCCGCCCTGACCTACACGTTCGGCAGCATGATTGCGCGCAGGCGACAGGGCTGGGCGTTCTTCGCCGCGTTTCTGGTCATGCTGATTGGCTTTCTGGCCGTCATCTATTCAGCGGAACAGCATGGCAACCCACTGCTTACCCAACTCGGGGCGGATCAACAACTGACCACCACCCAGCCGGGGGGCAATCTCGAAGGCAAGGAGATGCGTTTCGGTATCGCCCAGACCAGCCTGTTCGCCACGGTGACGACGGCGGCCACGACCGGGTCGGTCGACGCCATGCATGACTCCCTCACCCCCCTGGGTGGGCTCGTCACCATCGCGCAGATGATGCTGAACGACGTGTTCGGCGGCGTCGGCGTCGGACTGATCAATCTCATCACCGACGCCATTCTGACTGTCTTTCTCGTCGGCATGATGATCGGACGCACACCGGAATTCCTGGGCAAGAAGATCGAGGCGCGCGAGTTGAAATTGGTAATGATCGCGGTTCTGGCCCATCCCCTCAGCATCCTGGGATTCACCGCGCTGGCGGCAGTCATGCCTTCGACCCTGGACAGCCTGGCCAACCCGGGTCCACACGGCTTCAGCGAAGTGCTTTACGCCTATGCGTCCGGCACTGCCAACAACGGTTCGGCGTTTGCCGGCCTGAACGCCGACACACCGTTCTTCAACACCACCATCGGCCTGGCCATGCTGATCGGCCGCTACATCACGCTATTTCCCATGTTGGCGGTGGCCGGATGCCTGGCGGCCAAGAAACACATTCCCGAAAGCGCGGGCACTTTGTCCACGTCCACTCCCCTATTCACCAGCCTGTTGATCTTTGTGGTGCTGGTGGTGGGCGGCCTGACATTCCTGCCTGCGCTTGCACTAGGCCCCATCGTCGAGCATCTGCTGATGCTGAACGGTCAATTGTTCTGAGGTAGGCATCATGCAGCCCGACAATCGCGATATCCATCACGCTTCCACCTTGCGCGGCCTCTCGCGGCCCGCGGCGGTGTCCGCCTTTCTCTTCATGCTGGTGACCGGTATCGGCTATCCGATGCTGACCACCGGCACCGCCCGCCTACTCTTTCCCGACCAGTCTCAAGGCAGCTTGATTCGACGAGGCGGCGCAGTGGTCGGTTCAACTCTGATTGGCCAGGATTTCACCCAGCCCTGGTACTTTCACCCCCGTCCCAGCGCGACCCTCGGCACCGACCCTTCCGATCCGCGAAAGACTGTCGACCAGCCTTACAACGCCGCCGCGAGCGGCGCCAGCAACCTCGGGCCAACCAGCGGGAAGCTGACAGACCAGGTCAAATCCAGGATCGACGCTTACCGGTTGGAGAACGGTCTCACGGCCAACGCGCTTGTTCCAGTTGACGCGGTGACAGCGTCCGCCTCGGGGTTGGACCCCGACATCTCCATTGCCAATGCGCGCTTGCAGGCCAAACGGATCGCCGGCGCACGGGGCGTTCCAACACAGAAGATCATGGCACTGATCGCCCAAACCACCACGCCACGCCAATGGGCCGTGTTGGGCGAGCCGCGCATCAACGTGCTGCGGATCAATCTGGCGCTAGACGCCTCATTCCCCAGAGCCGCGCCCGGACAGACGCGGTAATCGGAGCCCCTATGTCTCAAACACCCACTTCCTCAATTGAACAAGCCGCCACGTTCCCCAAAACCGCCAAACCATTGCGCTGGAGGTCCATCCTGATCGAGGCTTTCAGGAAACTCGCCCCACGGACGCAGTGGAGGAATCCGGTCATGTTCGTGGTGTATCTGGGCAGCATCGCCACCACGTTGCTTTGGCTTCAGGCCCTTGACGGATCGGGGGACGCCCCGGCCGGATTCATCCTCGCCGTGGCCTGCTGGCTGTGGTTCACCGTTTTGTTCGCCAACGCCGCGGAAGCGCTGGCCGAAGGACGCGGCAAGGCGCAAGCCGAAGCTCTGCGCGCGACGCGCAAGCGCGTCTACGCGAAAGTGCTCAACGAACCGCACTACGGCGGCGCATCTTACCGGGCGCCAAGCGATGAATTGGTCGTAGGCACCGTCGTGCTGGTTACCGCTGGCGACATCATCCCCGCCGACGGCGAAGTCATAGAAGGCGTGGCCGCTGTCGACGAGTCAGCCATCACCGGGGAGTCCGCTCCGGTCATCAGGGAATCCGGCGGTGACTTTTCCTCTGTGACAGGCGGCACAAAAGTCCTGTCGGACTGGATTGTCGTGCGCGTGACGGCCAATCCTGGCGAAGCGTTTCTTGATCGGATGATCGCCATGGTGGAGGGCGCCAAGCGTGGCAAGACACCAAACGAAATAGCCTTGACCATCTTTCTGGTCGCGCTGACCATCATCTTCCTGCTGGTATGCGTCACCCTGCTTCCGTTCTCGAGTTTCAGCGTCTTGTTGGCCCGAGCCGGTTCCCCAGTGAGCCTGACGGTGCTCATCGCCCTGCTGGTGTGCCTCATCCCGACCACCATAGGCGCGCTGCTCTCCGCCATTGGCATAGCCGGCATGAGCCGCATGATGCGTGCAAACGTGCTGGCCACATCCGGCCGCGCCATCGAGGCGGCCGGAGATGTGGACGTGCTGTTGCTGGACAAGACCGGCACCATCACGCTGGGGAACCGGGAAGCCGTGGCGTTCAAACCCGCGCCAGGCGTCGACGAACGGGCGCTCGCCGAGAGTGCCCTGCTTTCCTCGCTGGCGGATGAAACCCCGGAAGGCCGTTCCATCGTCGCTCTGGCCAAGGGCCGCTTCGGCCTTCATGCCCAGCAACCGGAAACAAGTCTTGCCATACCGTTCACGGCGCGGACCCGTATGAGCGGCCTGGACATCGGTGCCAGAAAGATCCGCAAGGGCGCCGCTTCCGCGATCCGCGCCGACATCGAAGCGCGGGGCGGTGTATTCCCGGCCGAGGTGGAGGAACTGGCCGATGACATTTCCCGTCGTGGCGGCACACCACTGGCGGTCTACGACGGTTGCAAAGTCATGGGAGTCGTGGAGCTGAAAGACATCGTCAAGAGCGGCATAAAGGAGCGATTCGCCGATTTGCGCAAGATGGGTATCAAGACGGTGATGATCACCGGCGACAACAAGCTGACCGCTGCCAGCATCGCGGCCGAGGCCGGCGTGGATGACTATCTGGCGGAGGCCACGCCGGAAGACAAGCTGCGCCTGATCCGCGAATATCAGGCCGACGGCCATCTTGTGGCCATGACGGGAGATGGCACCAACGATGCGCCAGCGCTCGCCCAGGCCGACGTCGCCGTGGCGATGAACAGCGGCACACAGGCGGCCAAGGAGGCCGGCAACATGGTGGACCTGGACAGCAATCCAACCAAGCTCATGCGGGTGGTCGAGGTCGGCAAGCAGATGATCATGACGCGGGGTGCGTTGACCACTTTCAGTGTGGCCAACGATCTGGCCAAGTACTTCGCCATCATTCCCGCCGCCTTCGTCGCCACGTATCCGGCACTGGGCGCGCTCAACGTCATGGGTCTGCATAGCCCAGCGTCGGCGATTCTGTCCGCGGTCATCTTCAACGCTCTGATCATCGTGGTGCTGATCCCTCTGGCGCTGAAAGGTGTGCGGTATCGGGCGGAACCCGCCCACACACTGCTGTGGCGCAACTTGATGATCTATGGCGTGGGAGGCGTGATCGCGCCATTCATAGGCATCAAGCTCATCGATATGCTGCTGACACCGTTCTTCTGAAACGCCATCGCGCCAGGCTCCGGTAAGATAACATCTGAACGGAGCCCGCGGCGGCGGACTCCAGCCCTTCCCCACGCCATGCGACGCCTCCCATAGTGTGCCCGGGCCCTCTCATCCAGCCACGAATCGGCATTGAAAGACCTACGCCCCAATCCCGACGAGCTTCTCAAGGCCGTCACCGAAGAGGCCGCCAGAACCACACGCGGCCGGCTCAAGATATTCTTTGGCGCCTGCGCGGGTGTGGGCAAGACATACGCCATGCTCCAGGCCGCCGCACAGCGCCAGGCCGAAGGAGTTTCCGTCGTGATCGGCATCGTCGAAACCCACGGACGCCCCGAAACAGGGGATCTGCTCGACGGGCTGCCCGCCTTGCCCCTCAAACGGCTGGACCACCGGGAACACGTTCTTCAGGAATTCGACCTGGATGGCGCGCTGTCCGCCGGGTATCAGCTGGTTCTGGTCGACGAGCTGGCGCATTCCAATGTGCCTGGCAGCCGCCACGCCAAACGCTGGCGGGATGTCGAGGAACTGCTGGACGCGGGCATCGACATCTACACCACGCTGAACGTCCAGCATCTTGACAGTCTGAACGACGTCGTAGGCGGCATCACCGGCATACGCGTACGGGAAACCGTACCGGACCGGATCTTCGATGCGGCCGCCGAAGTCATTCTCATAGACTTGCCGCCCGACGACTTGCTGGTCCGGCTGGGAGCCGGGAAGGTCTACCTCGACGCGGCGGCACAGCGCGCGCGCCAGAACTTCTTCCGCAAGGGCAATCTCTTCGCACTGCGGGAGCTGGCGCTGCGCCGGGTGGCGGATCGAGTCAACTCCGACGTGCGCAGCTACCGGATATCGAATGCGATCCAGACCGTATGGCCCACCCACGAGCGGCTCATGGTCTGCATACGCACCGGTCGCTCCCAGGAAACCCTTCTGAGAGAAGGTGCCCGACTGGCCCAACGCCTGCAAGCCGACTGGATCGTTGTTCATGTCGACGAACTGCGTCGTGGACGCCACCCCGAGGAACGCGAGAATCTGCGTGCACTGGCGGAATCCGCGAAAGCCCTCGGGGCCGAATTCACCAACCTTGCGGGCGAGGAAGTCGCCGAAACCCTGCTCGACTACGCCCACACGCGCAATGTCACAAAAATGGTGATCGGGCGTGCCGTCACACGTGGCTGGCGGCCCTGGCGGGCCGGGGTCGCTGAACGAATCGGTCGCGCCAATCCTGAAATCGGCCTGATCCTGATCGGACACGGGGGTCCCACGCCTCCGGCCGCGCGCCCAAGGCAGCCCGCCCCCTCGCCCGCACCATCCGGTTACCTGCCGCGCCTGGCCTTGGCCACGCTGTCCTGTGGTCTCGCCACGCTGGTCGCCAGCTGGCTCCTGCGTGTCTTCGACTTGTCCAATGTGGTGATGCTGTTCCTGCTGACGGTCGTGCTCGTCGCGTTGCGCCTGGGGCGGGCGGCGGGGGCCTGGTCGGCGCTCCTCTGCGTGGCATTGTTCGATTTTTTCTTTGTCGAACCGCGGTGGTCGTTCACCGTGGCGGATACGCAATACCTGTTCACGTTCACGCTGATGCTCACTGTCGCGCTCGTCATCAGCCAGTTGGCCGCGCGTCTGCGGGCCGAAGCGAAGATGGCCACCGAAGGGGAACGACGCGCCGCGGCGTTGGCGCGCGTGGCCCGCGACTTGTCGGCCGCGATCAAGGCCGAACAAATCGTCGCCATCTGTACCGACACCATCGCGCCGCTGCTGTCGGTGCGTGTGGCACTCATCCTGCCGGATTTGTCCAGCAAATTGATCGCTGTCCAGAACACCGGCTTCGTCGACCTCACTGTCGCGCAATGGGTCTACGACCACACTCAACCGGCCGGCCTGGGCACAGAAACCCTCAGCGGCGCCAGCGCGCGATACATTCCACTGAAGGCCCCCATGCGGGTGCGCGGCGTTCTGGCGCTATACCCCGCCGATGGCGCCATTCCCGCGGATCCCGATGACCGGCGCCTGCTCGACGCATTCTGCTCGTCCATCGCCATGGCGCTGGAGCGCATACACTTCGTCGAGATCGCCCAGGACACACTGGTGAAGATGGGGGGTGAGCGGTTGCGCAACGCCCTGCTCGCCGCCATATCCCACGATCTCAAAACGCCACTGACGGCGATCCGCGGACTGGCTGAAACCTTGGAGCAACCGGAACGGCTGCCCCGCGAACAGCACGTGGAGCTCGCCAGCGCCATCCGTGTCCAGGCGGAGGAGTTGCAGCGCCTTGTCCTCAATCTGCTGGATCTGGCTCGCATGCAAAGTGAAGGCGTCCGCCTGAACCGGGACTGGCATGCGCTCGACGAGATCATCGGCAGCGCCCTGGCTCGGTCGACGCGCGTCCTGGCTGGCCGACGCGTCAAGACCGATCTGCCCGCCGACCTTCCCCTGGTCGATGTCGACGCCCTGCTCATGGAGCGTGTGTTCGTCAACCTTCTGGACAATGCGGCCAAGTACGCGGGAACCGGCGCCACGATCCTTCTGAAAGCCAGGGCGTCCGACGACGCGATCCATGTGTTTCTGGAGGATGACGGCCCCGGCTTCCAAGTGCGCGATACCGAAATGCTCTTCGAACCTTTTGAGCGTGGTCAGAAGGAATCCTCCAACGCGGGGGTGGGTCTTGGCCTGGCCTTATGCCGCCGCATCATAGGCGCCCACGGCGGTGCCATACGGGCGGAACAGCTCCAGCCCCATGGCGCCTGTTTCGAAGTGCGCCTGCCGCGCGGCAATCCCCCTGAAATCGAACCCGAAGAGGCAGAGCCATGGACAAACCCCGCGTACTGATCGTGGAAGACGAATCCGACATTCGGCGTTTCGCGAGAATGGCGCTCGAGCAGGAAGGCATCGATGTGTTCGAAGCCTCCACCGCCAGACAGGCACGCATGGAATCCGTCAGCCGTAAACCAGATCTGGTTATCGTGGATCTGGGTCTCCCGGATGCCGATGGAAAGACGTTCATCCAGGAATTACGGGGGTGGTCGTCCGCTCCTGTCGTGGTGCTTTCCGCCCGGGAACAGGAGACAGAAAAAGTGGCGGCGCTGGATGCCGGCGCCGACGACTACCTGGTCAAACCGTTTGGCGTGCCTGAACTACTGGCCCGCGTGCGAGCCCAGTTGCGACGCGCCGCGCTGACGCCAATCGAGGGATCATCGAGCACCGTCGTGCGGTTCGGGCAGGTGTGCGCGAACCTGACCACCCACGAAGTCACCCGCGGCGGCCAGCCCGTGCATCTGACCCGGATAGAATTCCGGCTGCTCGGGGCCTTGATTCGTGGCCACGGCAAGGTGCTGACTTCGCGCCAGCTTCTTCAGGAAGTCTGGGGTGTCCATCACACCGAGCGGGCTCACTACGTGCGCATCTACATGATGAATCTGCGCCAGAAACTCGAGGAAGAGCCCGCGATGCCCCAGTACCTGCTGACGGAATTACAGGTGGGATACCGGCTTGCCGGGGTTGAGGTGGTCACGATCAAAGAGTGATCCGGGCGGAATGAAATCGGGGGCTCTGCATAGTGACCATGAAATCAAGGCGCGGCGCAAACAAATCAACCGCAGTCCACCGCGCCTCGAGTCATCACGCCGCCACGGCGACCCGCGCGAGCGCCCGTTGGTGCGAAGCGTGGATGTTGTCGCGCTCGGGCTTGGTCCCTTCGGTGACATGGCCAACCCACTCATCGGTCGTCATCACCGCCGCGAAGCGCGACTGCTCCACCACCGCGAACACGCGGTGGATCTCCTCCGCCGTGGCGAAGCCCGCGCGATTGGCGTACGGCACGCTTCCCGAGGCATCCATCAGGAACTCCACCTGCATGCCGGTGTCGAAGGCATGCTTGATGGTGGTGTCGTTGCAGTTGTGCGTCATGTAGCCGACAACCGCCAGCGTATCGATGGCATGGCCCTTCAGCCACTCCCCAAGATCCGTGCCCGCGAAAGCGCTGGGAAGCTGCTTGCGCAGGTAGTGATCGTGCGGCCGGCTGGCGACGACTTCACAAAGTTCCCAGCCATGCGAACCGGTGGCGAACAAGGGAGAGTCAGTCGGCGAGGACTGCTGCACCACGATCACCGGAATGCCTGCCGCGTGCGCAGCGTCCATGGCGCGGCCGATATTGCGCAGCGAATCGCGCATTGGTGGATACTGGATCCGCAATCCTCCGGTTTCGTATTCATTCTGCACATCGATCACGATCAGGGCACGGTGCGGGGCGGGAGATTGAGTCATGGCGGTATTCCTTCTGGCTGGTGAAGGGACATGGGGTTCAGAGGATCCCCAAGCAGTCCCGGTGAAATCATTATCCGTTGCCGGTGGATATTCCAGAAGTGGCCTGAATGCCATTTTTAGTTATAATCGGGCCATTCAAGACTACGGAGAGGGACATGGCTCTTACACGCGTCGCGGTCGTGGCGTTCGACCAGATCCGGCCGTTTCATTTGTCGGTGCCCTGTGCGGTGTTCGCCGAGACCCCGGACACGCAGGCACAATTGTTCGACTTGCGCGTATGCGCGGCGGAACCCGGTGAACTGCGCACCCAGGCGGGTTTCAGCATCGCCACCCAACACACTCTACGGACACTATCCTGGGCCGACATCATCGTGGTGCCGTCCTGGCGTGACCCGCGCGAAACGCCTCCAGAGCCACTGCTGGCCGCCTTGCGGCGCGCCCACGAGCGTGGAGCCCTGGTCGTCGGCCTGTGTCTTGGGGCCTTCGTGCTGGCCGCCGCCGGTTTGTTGGATGGCCATCGCGCCACCACACACTGGCGTTGGGCCTCACGCTTCGCCGAGCGCTACCCGGCGATACATGTCGATCCCAACGTGCTGTATGTCGATGAAGGCGACATCCTCACTTCCGCGGGCACCGCGGCCGGCATCGATTGTTGCCTGCACGTGGTGCGGCGGCTGTGCGGCGCGGAAGCGGCCGGCCATATCGCCCGCACCCTGGTGGTCCCCCCCCATCGGCAGGGCAGCCAGGCTCAATACATCGAGCAACCCTTGCTGCAAACAACCAAGGAAACACCGCTCACCACGACACTGGACTGGGCCGCCAGCCACCTGGAGCAAACCCATAGTCTGGATTCCCTGGCGGCGCGCGCGGCCATGAGCCGGCGCAGCTTCACCCGCCACTTTCGCCAGCACACGGGCACCACGGTGGGTCAATGGCTATTGACGCAGCGGCTGGCGCTGGCGCAACGCCTGCTGGAAGCCACCACCCAGCCTGTTGAGCGCATTGCGGAACAGGCGGGGTTCGGCACGCCGTTATCGATGCGACAGCACTTCGCGGCGGCGCTCAACACCACGCCATCGATGTATCGGAGAGAATTCCGCGGGTGCTAAGCGTCTTCCACAGCGCACGCCCCGATCTCTATACCATCCCGAAGGGAGCTCTCCGACCAAACCAGCTTGTCGCCCCGGAAGACATCCATGGATAAGGGAATCTTTAGCCAATCGGGGCACCACCCGGCACAACCACGCCAACGCCATCAGCGTATCAATCGTTCGCCCGCCTCGACGGTATGCCGCATCAGTGTGGCGATGGTCATGGGCCCCACCCCGCCGGGCACAGGCGTGTAGGCGAACGCGCGCGACATCACGCCGCCCAGTTCAATATCACCCACCCGCGATGGGTGATACCCCGCGTCGACCACCACGGCGCCGTCCTTGATCCAGTCACTCTTGATGAACTCGGGTTTGCCCACCGCGCCGACTACGATATCGGCCTGCCGCACCAATGCGGGCAGATCCCGGGTGCGGGAATGGCAGACCGTGATGGTGGCGTCGGCGGCCAGCAGCATCATGGCCATGGGCTTGCCCAGGATGGGGCTGCGGCCCACCACCACCGCGTGCCGGCCCGACAGCGGGATGTCATAGGCCGACAGCAGCGACATGATGCCGGCCGGTGTGGCCGACCCATAGGCGCGTTCGCCCATGCTCATGCGCCCGAAACCCAGGCAGGTGACCCCGTCCACGTCTTTTTCCAGGGCGATGGCGTCGAAGCAGGCACGTTCATCGATCTGCGCGGGCACGGGGTGCTGCAACAGGATGCCATGCACATCGGGGTTGGCATTGAGGCGGGCGATTTCCGCCAGAAGCTGTTCCGTGGTGATGCTTTCCGGGAGTTCGACCTTGAGGGAATCCATGCCCACACGGCGGCAGGCGTTACCCTTCATCTTGACGTACGTGGCCGAGGCTGGATCACCACCCACCAGGATTGTGGCCAGAATGGGGGTCTTGCCGATCCGGT
>DASTNK010000050.1:0-29790 GCA_035720945.1 Burkholderiaceae bacterium | reverse complement strand
GTGCCCAGGTTGCCGCCGTCGCGGCTGGACGGACAGCTTGAATGTTCCTTGGCGACGGCGGCGAAATCGGCGCCGTTCTCGATGTCGGTCTTCAACTGTTTGCACTTCTCTTCGCTGTCGACCAGGATGTGGCGGGCGGAGGCTTGCGTCATGGGGAATTCCTTCTTGCAGTGAGGAGTGGAAACTTGCCAGGGTAACGGATTTTCCGGATCTGTGTCGCGCGAAACGCGTGCCAGGCGCGGCGCCGGCGCGGCCACCGCTACCGGGTGGCGCAGGTCAGGCCGCCGTCGACCACCAGTTCGATGCCCGTGATGTAGCGGCTCTGGTCCGATGCGAGGAAGAGCGCCGCATGGGCCACGTCCCAGGCATCGCCCATGCGGCCCATGGGCACCTGGTTGTTGCGCGTCTGCACGAACCCGTCGTAGTCGCCGCCGGCGTATTTTTCCGCCAGGCGTGCAACGAGCGGTGTGTGCATCAGGCCGGGAACGATGCAATTGATGCGTACGTTTTCCTTTGCGTGGATCACCGCGGTGGTGGACGTCATCTGCATCAGTGCCGCCTTGGCGGCGGCGTAGCCCACCTGCGGCTTGCCGACGTAGCGCAGGCCGGCGACCGACGAGATGTTGATGATGGACCCGCCGCCCTGGGCGGCCATCAGGGGGATGACCTGCTTCATGGTCAGGAAGGCTGTGTTCAGGTTGATCTGCAATTGTCCGGCCCAGGTGTCTTCGTTCATGGACACGGGGTCCCCCGGCTCGGACCGCCCCACGTTGTTGATCAACACGTCGATGCGTCCGAAGCGTTCGACGCAGGCCTCGACCATGGCCTTGACCTCGTCGGCCGCTGTGACGTCGCGTCGTTCGACGAACGATGTCCCGCCGCGCCTGTCGATTTCATGATGGGTGGCCTGCGCGGCCTCGAGGTTGATGTCCACGCCGTACACCCTGGCGCCCTGCTGGGCGCACAGCACGGCCATGGCCTTGCCGTTGCCCCAGCCTTCGCCTATGGAGCCGCAGCCGGTGACCAGCACGACCTTGTCGTCGAGCCTGAAGAGTTCCTGTCGGGAGGTGATGTCGCTCATGGTTCCTGTGTTCGTGTTCGTATGGTGTTTCGACGCCGGGTGCTCGCCCGCCATCAAGTGTTTGTAAGTCAAGCCTGGATAGAATACAGCGGAAACGCATGCGGCCATCGTGGCGACCCGGGCGGCTGGCGTGCCGTGGTCGCGACGCATACCGCAGGCTGGGAGCATCATCATGAAAACCGTCAGAATCGGATCCGGCGCCGGATATTCCGGTGACCGCATCGAACCCGCAGTCGAGCTCGCCGAGAAAGGGCGGCTCGACTATCTGGCGTTCGAGTGCCTGGCCGAGCGCACCATCGCGCTGGCACAGCTGGCCCGGAAGAATGACCCGGATGCCGGGTACGATCCTTTGCTGGAAGCGCGCATGCGCGCCGTCCTGCCGCCCTGCCGCCGCAATGGCGTGACCCTGATCACCAACATGGGCGCGGCCAACCCCCGGGCCGCCGCGCAGAAGACCCGCGACGTGGCGGAAGAGCTGGGCCTGTCAGGGCTGAAGATCGCGTACGTGACTGGCGACGACGTCCTGGAGGTGGTCAAGGGGTCCTCGCTGACCATTCTCGAGAATGGCGAGTCCATCCGCACGCTGGATGGCAGGGCGATCTCCGCCAACGCCTATCTCGGGGTGGCGCCATTGCTCGAGGCGTTGCGGGCCGGCGCCGATGTCATCATCACCGGCCGCGTCGCCGATCCCGTGCTGTTCCTTGCCCCGCTCATTCACGAGTTTGGCTGGTCTCTCGATGATTGGGACTTGCTGGGCAAAGGCACGCTCGTCGGTCATCTGCTGGAATGCGCCGGGCAGGTGACCGGAGGCTATTTCGCCGATCCGGGTGTCAAGGATGTCGAAGGCTTGGCCCGCCTGGGTTTTCCTTTGGCCGAGGTGGCGGAAGACGGCTCGGCGGTCATCACCAAAGTGCCCGGCTCGGGCGGGCAGGTCACGTTGGCCACCTGCAAAGAACAGATGATCTATGAAATCCACGATCCGATCAGTTATTACACGCCGGATGTGATCGCTGATTTTTCTCAAGTCACCATGGCGGCCGATGGACGCGATCGGGTGCGTGTGGCGGGCGCCTGCGGGCGACCGCGCACCGATACGCTGAAAGTGTCGGTTGGTTATTCCGACGGGTACATCGGGGAAGGTCAGATTTCCTACGCAGGGCCCGGTTGTCGGCCGCGTGGGGAGCTGGCCCTGGAAATCGTGGAAGAGCGGTTGCGGCTGAGTAGCGTCGCGTTGTCCGATCTGCGTGGTGATCTGATCGGCCTCAACGCCATCCACGGTGGCCCGCATAGTGTCGAGCCGAGCGAAGTGCGTGTGCGGGTGGCCGCCCGCACCGATTCCCTGGCCGAGGCGGTGCGTGTCGGCAACGAAGTCGAAACGCTCTACACCAACGGGCCGGCGGGGGGCGGTGGTGTCACCAAGTCCGCCCGGGAAGTCATTGCCGTGCTGTCCGTGCTGCTGCCCCGTGAACACATACGGCCCGCCGTCGACTACCTGGAGGTCTGATCATGAAAGTCCGCGACATTGCGCACTCCCGTACCGGCGACAAGGGCGACACCTCCAATATTTCTGTCATAGCCTTCGATGCCGCGCACTACGAGTTGTTGCGCCGTCATCTGACGCCCGACGCCGTCAAGGCACATTTCAGCTGGATCGTGAAGGGTGTGGTCACGCGGTATGAGCTGCCACAACTTGGCGCCTTGAACTTCGTTATGACCCACACCCTGGGCGGAGGGGTGACGCGCTCGCTCGCGCTGGACGCGCATGGGAAGTGCCTGAGTTCTTACATGCTGGAATTCGAGCTTCCCGAGGCTGTGGCCCAGGGCGGCATATGAGCATCGCGGCCTAGGCGGAGGCCCGACGTATCAGTTCAAAGCCGATGTCCACGAGCGAGTGTTCGGGGCTATCGTTCCGCAGTCGCTTGAGGACCGCCTGGGCCGCAGCGGTGCCGAGAGCGGGACGATCCACCCGCACCGTGGTCAGGGCCGGTTCGAGAAACGCGGCAAAGTCCTGGTCCCCGAAGCCGAGGACGGCGATTTGGCCCGGAACGCTCAGGTTGCGCTTTTGCGCCTCGATCAGGATGCCTTGTGCCATGAGATCGGAACTGCAGGCGATCAGCCCAGAGGAAAACCCATGCTCTTCGATGAGGCGGGTCAGCCCAATGCGGCCGGTGGCCACGCTTGCGGAACCGTTGAAGCTGACATTTCCCACGCACGTGCCGCCTCGTGCGGAAAATCGGTCGACGAAAGAGTCGCGGCGCCGGAGAGCGCGTTCATCGCCGGCGCTGACGGTGCCGGCGTTCCGGTAGCCGGCTTCCAGGGCGAAGTCGGCCATGGCCCAGCCAACCTCCCGGTGATGGAAACCGACGCAGATGTCTATTGGTGCGTCGGTCAGGTCCCAGACTTCAACGACAGGAATATCGGCCCCGATCAGCATTTGCCGGGCCCTGGCGGTGTGGTGGATGCCGGTGAGATAGAACGCGTCCGGTCTGCGCGACAAGTGGGCGGCGATGAGTTTTTCCTCGGCTTCTGGTTGAAAGCCGCATTCGGAGAGCAGGAGCTCATAGCCGTTTTCGCGCATCAAGTCGCTGAAGGATTGCATCATCGATGCATAGACGAGGTTTGTCAGCGAAGGCACGAGGGCCGAGATGAGTTTCGATCGACGGGAAGCCAGGGCGCCGGCGACGGCGTTCGGCACGAAGCCGGTGATGGCGATGGCGTCCTGGATCCGCTGCATCGTTGCCGGCGACACTTTCGACGGGTCGGATAAGGCGCGTGAAACCGTGACTTGGCTGACGCCCGCCAATCGGCCGATCGCCGCCATGGTGGCCCGTCCGCCGGGGCGGCCGCCCACGGCTTTTGCTCGCGGATTCTGAGACTTATTCATCGCCGTTTGTATCGTTTTGTGACAATCTGGTGGCTGTGGTGATAGGCGCGTTGTCTTTCGTTTTTACCTGAACAGCCTTCGCTGGGCCTGTTGAGTAACCCCTACGGAGCCTGACGGCCAGCATAGCTCCGCATTGTACTTGAAACGTGCTTTTCAATTTTTCGTAGCCATATGATTGCGCATCCATTAAAAAAATAATATAGATAAAAATATTTTTTATCAATAGCTTTTATGCTAATATTTTTCGTCATTTAGCTCGAATAAGTACTAAATGAATACGCATACTAAAAATATAGGAACCTTGGTGGAGAAAGAGTCAATGGCATACGATCTCGACGCGGCGCTTGCCGGTATTTCGGGCATTGTGGTTACGCCCTATGATGGAAAAGGGAACGTGGCTCCAGAAAGGCTTGCACCGATCATTGACAGGGCGCTGGGGGTGGGTGTGCACATGCCGGTCGTCAACGGCAACACCGGCGAATTCTATGCGTTGACGACGGATGAGGCGGGTGTAATGGTCCGCGAGGTGGTCGCGATGGTCGGCGGGCGCGCGCCCGTCCTGGCCGGTGTCGGGCGCGGCATCCGCGATGCCTGTAGGCTGGCGGAGATGTCCGTCGAAGCCGGGGCAGATGCGCTCATGGTTCATCAGCCGCCGGACCCGTTCGTCGCGCCGCGCGGCATCGTCGATTACGTGCGCGCCATTGCCACGGCGGGTGGGGGGTTGCCGATGATGCTCTACCTGCGCAATGACGCGATCGGCACCGAAGGCATCAAGGCCCTGTGCGACTTGCCTGGTGTGAAGGGTGTCAAATGGGCGACGCCGAATCCGCAAAACCTCGCGGCGGCGAAAGCCGCCTGCGACCCTTCGATCACGTGGGTCGGGGGCCTCGCCGAAGTCTGGGCACCGGCTTTCTATGCGGTCGGCGCGCGTGGTTTCACCTCGGGCCTGATCAATGTCTGGCCGGAACGCTCGATGGCGATCCACGCGGCATTGGAGGCTGGCGATTATCCCGAGGCAAACAGGTTGATTGCCGGAATGAAAGTCTTCGAAGACATTCGTGCCGCAGAGTTGAACGGAACTAATGTCACAGGTGTCAAGGCGGCATTGGCCGAACAGGGGTTTGATTGCGGGTCCACGCGACCGCCGTCAGCGTGGCCGTTGACCGAGGCCCAGCAGAGGCGGATGAGGGCGTTCCTGTTGGCCAATGGGCTTGTCTGAACGCGCGTTGAAATTTGCCAAAGGAGAATCGTGTTGGAACGAACCATTATCGTGACAGGGGCATCGGGGGGAATCGGGCGGGCGACGGCGCGGCGGTTTCTTGATGAAGGATGGCGGGTCGGCCTGGTTGGCCGCCGCGCGGACGCGCTGGCCGAGACTGCGTCTGGAAACGAAAATGCACTGGTGCTTCCCTGCGACGTGACCGATCCGCAGCAGGTCGACGAGGCCTTCGACAGGGTGCTTGCGCGATGGGGGCATCTCGATGTCCTGTTCAACAATGCCGGGGTCGGGCTCAAGTCGGTCCTGCCGGACGATGTCGGTGTCGATCAATGGAAGACCGTCATCGACGTCAACGTCACCGGCGTCTTCTATTGTGCCCGTGCGGCGTTCGCGCGTATGCGGCGCCAGACACCGCAGGGCGGTCGCATCATCAACAACGGTTCGATCTCCGCGCATGCGCCGCGGCCGGGTTCGATCGCCTACACTGCTTCGAAACACGCGGTGACGGGGATGACCCGTTCGCTGTCGCTCGATGGACGCCCCTTCGGGATTGCGTGTGGCCAGATCGATATCGGCAATGCCCGCACCGACATGGCCGCCTCGCAGGCGAAAGGCGTGCCCCAGGCGGATGGCTCGATCCGGTCGGAGGCGATGATGGATGTCGAGCATGTGGCCTCGTCGGTCTTTCACATGGCGGGGTTGCCCCTCGAGGCGAATGTTCAATTCATGACGGTCATGGCGACGACCATGCCCTGTATTGGCCGCGGTTGACGGCTGCAAGAAAGGAATCAAATGCTAAACAATTCTTTTGAGCCCCACGGCGGGCATCTCATCGCCGGTGAATGGATCAAGACGGAAGAGACGTTCCGTTCCGCGCCGGCCACTGGCGTGCCACATGACTTTTCCGTCGGAACGGTGGCTCTGGTGGACCAGGCCTGCAAGGCGGCGGAAGAGGCGTTCCGGTCCTATGGCTATTCAAGTCGGGACGAGCGCGCCCGCTTCCTCGACATCATCGCCGAAGAGATCGACGGGCGTGGGGCGGCCATCACCAAGATCGGCTGCGAAGAGACCGGCCTGCCCGCCGGCAGGCTCGAGGGCGAGCGTGGCCGCACCACCGGTCAGCTTCGCCTTTTCGCCGAGCATATCCGCAAGGGTGGCTATCTTGATCGTCGTCATGATAAGGCGCTGCCTGATCGGCAACCTGCGCCGCGGCCCGACATGCGCATGATGCAGCGGCCGATTGGCCCGGTCGCGGTTTTCGGGGCATCGAACTTTCCGCTCGCCTTCTCGACCGCCGGCGGCGACACGGCGGCTGCGCTCGCGGCAGGTTGTCCCGTCATTGTCAAAGGCCATTCCGCCCATCCCGGGACAGGCGAGATCGTTGCGGAGGCAATTCATGCCGCCGTTGTCCGATGTGGCATGCCGAAAGGCGTCTTCAGTCTCGTGCAGGGCGGCAGACGTGATGTCGGACACGCATTGGTGCAGCATCCGCTGATCAAGGCGGTCGGCTTTACCGGTTCACTCGGCGGTGGTCGCGCACTCTTTGATCTTTGCGCTGCGCGTCCTGAACCGATCCCATTCTTTGGCGAATTGGGGTCGGTCAATCCAATGTTCCTGTTGCCCGAGGCAGTCGCCGCGCGAGGGGCGGCAATCGCCAAGGGCTGGGCCGGCTCGCTGACGCTCGGGGCCGGGCAGTTCTGCACCAATCCCGGAATTGCCGTGATCAGGGAAGCGCAGGCCGGCGCTTTTGCCGAGGCCTCGCGGCAGGCCCTCTCGGAGGTCGGCGCGCAAGTCATGCTGACGAACGGTATCGCAGAGGCCTATCGGAAAGGGCGCGATCGCATCGCGGGCGGCCACGGTGTGCGCGAATTGCTGACTTCCACTTGCGATCTGCGCAATGCGTCACCCTACCTCTTCATGGTTTCAGGGGCTGACTGGCTGGCCAATGCCGAGCTTGCCGAGGAAGTGTTCGGGCCGCTTGGGCTGATAGTCACGGCGAGGGACGATGAACAGATGATGGCGATCGCGTCCAGCATCGAAGGGCAGTTGACCTGTACGCTGCATCTTGACGCGGGCGATAGCGGGCTCGGCCGCCGATTGCTCGCGATTCTCGAGCGCAAGGCCGGCCGCGTGCTGGCCAACGGTTTCCCGACAGGCGTCGAGGTGTGCGACGCCATGGTTCATGGTGGTCCTTATCCGGCCTCCACCAATTTCGGGGCGACTTCGGTCGGCACACTATCGATCCGCCGTTTCCTGCGGCCGGTCTGCTACCAGAACATCCCGGAAAGCCTGTTGCCCGAGGATATCGCTTGAAAGAATGCGCAATGAACGATCAGACCCGCAAGAAACCGATTGACGTATCGAAGGCATGAGATGACCGCCAAACCTGATGTGATGGTGCTGTACGAGCAACGCCCGAAAGCAATGGCTCAATTGGAAGAGGCCTATACCCTGCGTCGCTGGGACCAGGCGGCCGACAAGACCGCTTTCCTTGCGGAACACGGTGCGAAGTGCCGGGCGGTGGCGACCAATGGGCATGCCAGGATTGACAGGACGATGCTCGACGCGTTGCCAAATCTTGGCTTGGTGGCGTGCTCCTCCGCCGGCTTCGAGACCTTCGATCTCGGCCTCATGGCCGAGCGCGGAATCGCCTTGACGAACACCTCGGTTGCACTGCGCGACGACGTCGCCGACACGGCAATCATGCTTCTACTCGCCGCGCGAAGGGGGTTGGTCGAGGCCGATGCCTATGTCCGTTCCGGCGACTGGGTGCGGAAAGGAATGTTCCCGTTGCAGCGGGCGCTCAAAGGCAGTCGTCTGGGCATCGTCGGGCTTGGCATGATCGGGACCGCGATCGCGCAGCGGGCAGAGTCGATGGGCGTCGAGGTGTCGTACTGGAATCGGAGTGCCAAGGATGTCGGCTGGCGATATCGGCCCGACGTCCGCACGCTTGCCGCGGAGTCCGACCACCTCGCCGTCACGGTTACAGGGGGCGAGGGCACGCGCGGCCTGATTTCCCGCGACGTCATCGATGCGCTCGGTCCCGAGGGGCTGTTGATCAACATCTCGCGGGGCTCAGTGGTGGATCAGGACGCGATGGTCACCGCGCTGCGTGAGGGGCGCCTTGGTCATGCGGCGTTGGATGTCTACGCGCAGGAGCCCACGCAAGAGGCGGGTCTCGTCTCCTTGCGCAATGTCACGCTCTATCCGCACCACGCCTCGGGCACGGTCGAGACACGAGATGCAATGGCCCAGCTTGTGGTCGATAACCTGGCCGCGTTCTTCGCCGGCAAGCCGCTTTTGACCCCTGTCCGGCTGTAGTCTCGCTCGGGCGAGGCCGGCTTGATTTACTGCGCCCGACTGGCAAGGCGCCCGCGGAGCAACCCCATGGCAACAGTCAATCACATCGCTCTCTCTAGGAACGTCGTCGCTCTACTCGAAGCGGCCGGCGTCGATCCGGACAAGGCGGAGGTCGTCAGCGATGTCCTGCTCGATGCCGATCTCATGGGGCACAATACGCACGGCGTCGCGCTTCTCGATTCCTATTTGGATGCGCTGGCGACGGGGAGGATGCGCGGTAGCGGCGACATCAAGGTGGTGAGCGATCGCGGCAGCTGTGTCACGTGGGACGGCCAGAGACTCCCCGGAGGCTGGCTGGTCAAGAAAGCCATGGCACTTGGCTATGAGCGCCTGAAGCAGCACGGCGTGGTCACCTTCGCGATCGGCAATTCACATCACATCGGTGCGCTGGCCGTGTATCTCCGTGATGCGGCGGAAAAAGGCTACATCGCGCAGATCAAGTGCTCCACGGCTTCCGCAGCCCGGATGGCGCCTTTCGGCGGCATCCGCCCCGTCCTCACACCGAACCCCTTGGCGGAAGGGTATCCGACCGACGGTGATCCGGTGATGATCGACATCAGTTCCAGCATCACCACAACGTCAATGACGCAGAGGCTGGCCCGCGAAGGCCGGCGCTATCCCGGGCAGTGGGCGTTGACGGCTGAGGGCGAGCCCACCGACGATCCCGGCGCCGTCACGGAAGGCGGCGGCACGCTGCTGCCGCTGGGCGGCAGTCTGAAAGGACACAAGGGATACGGGTTGGCGCTTGGCGTCGACCTCATGACGCAGGGCCTCGCCGGATTCGGAAGAGTGGATCACCCGGATCACATGGCCCTTGCCGTTTTTGTCCAGCTCATCGACCCAGAAGCCTTCTCCGGGCTCGACGCATTCCTCCGCCAGTCAAACCACACCACGCGATTGTGCCGGGCCACGCCGGCGATGCCGGGCGTTGACACCGTGCGGGTGCCTGGCGATGCCGCCGCACGCAAGCGGCGTACGGCGCTTGAAAAGGGTCTGGACATTCCCGATGCCCTGTTGGAGCGGCTCGAGCGCCGCGCCCGCGAGACAGGGGCCGTCTGGCAAAGCGTGGACATGCCGGTCTGATACTGCAACAAGAGAATCATCTTGTTTTGATGATTGCGCATACGTAATTTTTTATTCAAACATTCCTGAATTAACTCAATAAAAACAAATATATATCGCATTAATGCGGGTAATTACCTAATTGTTATTTATTTTATGTATGCGCATACTTAAAGAAATAAGGATGCTCCAGGGCTGATGAAATGGCAAAGAATTCCGGAAGAAAATTGAGAAGCGCGCGCTGGTTTGCGCCGGACGATTTGCGCAGCTTTGGGCATCGCTCCCGAATGATGCAACTCGGCTATTCGGAAGCGGATTTCGGTGAAAAGCCGGTGATCGGGGTGCTGAGCACCTGGTCGGAGCTCAACAGCTGCCATTCGCACTTCCCTGAACGCGTGAAGGACGTCAAGCGTGGGGTGTTCCAGGCTGGGGGGTTCGCTGTGGAGATGCCGGCGCTCTCGGTGGACGAAAGCTTCACCAAGCCGACCTCCATGCTTTACCGCAATCTGCTGGCGATCGAAACAGAGGAAATCATCCGCTCGCATCCGCTGGACGGCGTGGTGCTGATGGGGGGCTGCGACAAGACGACGCCCGGTCTGGTGATGGGCGCGATTTCGGCCGGCGTGCCGATGATCTACCTGCCCGCCGGCCCGATGCTCAGGGGCAATTATGCCGGTACGATCCTCGGCTCGGGCTCGGACGCCTGGAAATACTGGGACGAGCGCCGTGCCGGCAACATCACGGACGAGCAGTGGCTGGGGGTACAGAGCGGCATCGCGCGCTCGGCGGGCACCTGCATGACGATGGGCACCGCGTCGACGATGACGGCGATCGCCGAAGCCCTGGGGCTGACGTTGCCCGGCGCTTCGTCCATTCCCGCGGTTGACTCGGGCCATCAGCGCATGTCCGCCGACTGCGGCCGGCGCATTGTGGAGATGGTCCGGGAAGATCTGACGCCAGGCAAGCTCCTGACCGAAGCCTCGGTCAGGAACGCGGCGATCGTCGCCATGGCGCTCGGCTGTTCGACCAACGCGGTCGTGCATCTCATCGCCGTGGCGCGGCGGGCGGGCTTGAACCTCACGCTCGACGATCTCGACGCGCTCGGCCGCGAGACGCCGCTGATCGCCAATGTCCGCCCCTCTGGCAAAGGCTACCTGATGGAAGATTTTCACTATGCCGGAGGGCTGCGGGCGCTGATGAAGCGGCTCGAAGACAGGCTCGACACCTCGGTGCCGACGGTTTCCGGCAAGAGCCTTGGGCAAACCCTGGAAGGTGCGGAAGTCTACAACCACGACGTGATTCGGCCGCTTTCGAACCCCGTCTATCAAGAAGGGTCGCTGGCGGTTCTGCGCGGCAATCTCTGCCCGGATGGGGCGGTGATCAAGCCGGCCGCCTGCGATCCCAGATTCCGCAATCATGAAGGCCCCGCGCTGGTCTTCGACAGCTATCCCGAGATGAAGAAGGCGATCGAGGACGAGAGCCTCGATGTCACGCCCGACCATGTGCTCGTCCTGCGCAACGCTGGCCCGCTGGGCGGCCCGGGTTTTCCGGAATGGGGCATGCTGCCGATTCCGAAAGCGCTGATCAAGCAGGGCGTCCGAGACATGCTGAGGATTTCCGATGCGCGCATGTCGGGTACGTCCTATGGCGCCTGTGTGCTGCATGTGGCACCTGAGAGCTATATCGGGGGCCCGCTTGCGTTACTCAAAACCGGCGACATCGTGCGTCTCGACCTGGCGGGAAGACGCCTGGACATGCTGGTCGACGACGAAGAGATCGCCCGGCGCCGCGCGGCATGGACCCCGCCAGAACCACGCTACGAGCGTGGCTGGGGCTGGATGTACTCCAACCATATCACCCAGGCCGACAAGGGCTG
The DNA here is from genome assembly GCA_035720945.1 of Burkholderiaceae bacterium. Taxonomy (GTDB): domain Bacteria; phylum Pseudomonadota; class Gammaproteobacteria; order Burkholderiales; family Burkholderiaceae_B; genus SCQX01. The sequence goes on along the minus strand of DASTNK010000050.1, from coordinate 18,308 downwards.
TGACTTTGATTTCCTGCAGACCGACTTCGGGCGCACGCCCGGGGAACCCGATATTTTCTGAAACTGAGCAGGGCATGGCTGCAAAATTCACCGCAAGTACGGAAACCAGCAAGGAGGAAGGCATGAACAAAGAAGACAAGGCAAAAGATGGAATGGGCAGTGTGATGATTCCGAGCCGTCGCAACATGCTACGGGCGGGGCTGTCACTGGCGACACTCCCGATCCTGAGCGTGATCGCGCCTCGTGGCGCTCATGCGGCAGCCAAGGCAACGACCGCCCAGGGCTTTGAAACCGGCGCCGATGTCGCGCAGGCCGAAAAGGAAGGCGCCCTGGTTTTCTATACGCATGACAGCGGTGCCGCCGCTGCGGCGATTTGCGAAGCGTTCCACAAAGACTTCCCGAAGATAACGGCGCGCTATGTCAGCCTGCAGAACGGGTCGCTGTTCAGCAAGATTCTTGCTGAGCGCAAGGCGTCCCGTTACGAAGCGGATGTCATCCAGTTCTCTGACCTGGGCACCGCCGTCGACTTCCAGCACAGGGGCGGCTACGAGGAATATCATTCACCGCAGCAACAGTACTATGCGCTCGACCACCTGAGTCATCCCGCGGGATACTATTTCTGGATTGCCATGGGTTTCGCGGGCATCGGATATAACACCGACCTGGTCAAGGAAGCCGAAGCGCCGGCTGGCTGGAAAGACTTGCTCGACCCGAAATGGCAGGGCAAGATCAGCGTCAAGCAGGCCAATTCTGGCATGCAGTTCACAGAATGGTACGAATTGCGCAAGCTGTACGGCGATGGCTACTGGAAGGCGTTCGCGAAGCAGAAGCCGAAAGGCTTCAATTCCCGGGTGCAAGTCTTCGACCGTCTGGGACGGGGCGACGATGCGGTCTGTGGCATGGCCGAATGGGCTGGCTACCAGCTTGCCAAGAAGAAGAACGCGCCCGTCCATTTCGTCGCGCCGAAAGACGGTCTGCCGTCCTCGCCCATGGCCAACGGTGTCGTCAGCAAGGCGCCGCACCCGCAGGCCGCGCGGTTGTTCGTCGACTGGCTGATGTCGCTAAAAGGCCAGACTTTCTACCAGGACAACCCTTACCTGTACTACGGTTCGATCCGCAAAGATGCGCCGCCCATGCCTGGGGGGCTCAAGCTCAACGATTTCAAGCTGCTGGTCCCGACCGACATGAAGGCGTTCCTGGCAAGCCGCAAGGAATTCAATTCCGAATGGAACCAGATGCTGGGGCTACTCTGATCCCCTTACCCCTGACCAGGAGTGAACCGCATGGCGGCCAGTGTTTTCAAGTCACGAAGAAGTGCAGTCTCCGGAATCGCCGTCGTCGTGGTGATCGGGATTTTCGTTCTGTACCCGATCTTCTTCCTGCTTCAGGCCGCCTTGAAGCAGGGGGACGGCACGGTCGACGGCAGTACCGGCTACGGCCTGGGGAACTTCGCGCGGCTGCCGAGCTACGGCAGTATTGTCTGGAATACGCTGGAAGTCTCGGTGGTTGCGACCGTCATCGCGATCATCGTCGGCTTCCTCATTGCCTATATCCTGACGCGCACGAACGTGCCGTTTCGCCGCGGGCTTGAACAGCTCATGGCGGTCCCCTATTACGTGACACCGCTGCTCGGCGCGCTCGCCTGGGGTCTGCTGGGCGAACCGCACAGCGGCTATATCAACATGTTGTGGCGGGCGCTGGGCGGTGAGGGGGCGATCATCAATGTCACGAGTGCCATGGGCATCGCCTGGGTCATGGCGTTGTTCGAAGGCTCCGTCGCCTTCGTCATGGTCAGCGCGGTCATGCAGTCGATCGACCCTTCCCTGGAAGAGGCCTCGCAAGTCATCGGCGCCAGCCGCTTCAACACGATGCTGCGGGTCACGCTTCCACTGGTCGCGCCGGGGGTGCTCGGCGCCCTGGTCTATGTCTTCGCCGAGATGCTCGGATCGTTCTCCGCGGCGCTGGTTCTTGGAACGCCAAGCCGGTTCTACGTCCTGACGACGGCAATCTACCTGATGGTGACCCAATACCCGCCCCGCATTCCGCTGGCGGCGGCCATGGGCGTCGTGCTGTTTGCGGTCATGTTTCTGATGACCTATCTGTACCGTCGGACGATCGCGGGCCGCAGCTACGTCACCGTCAGCGGCAAGGCTTTCCGGCCGCGCCCGATCGATGTGGGCGGCTTGCGTTGGGTCTATTTCCTGCTTGTTGGCGCTTATATCTTCCTGGCGGTCGTCCTGCCGCTGCTGACGCTGGTTTATGTATCGCTGCAGCAGCTTGCGACGGCTCTGCCGAGCTGGTCGAATTTCACGCTTGAGCATTATCGGGTCGCGCTGTCGCAGAATGCGGTGCGCTATGCCATACGCAACAGTCTGGAGCTTGGCGTGCTGACGGCGACGATCGGTGTTGCCCTGACGGGAATGATTTCCTGGCTCCTGCATCGCACCAATCTGCCAGGCCGGGCCGCGCTCGAATACATATCGATGTTCCCGCAAGCGGTGCCGCGCCTGGTCTTTGCCTTCGGCATCATGTGGGCATGGCTGGTGCTGCCCATCCCGGTCTACGGCACGATCTGGCTGCTGTTGATCGCCTATGTCACGGTGTTCCTGCCTCTGGGGGTGCGCACCATTTCCAGTGTGCTGCTGCAGCTCGACAAGACGCTCGATGAGTGCGGCCAGGTCTGCGGCGCAAACTGGAGCCAGCGGTTGCGCACGATCAATATCCCACTGTTGAAGCCCGGCATCATGGCTGCTTGGATGCTGCTGTTCATCGGGTCCGTGCGCGAACTCGGGGCGTCGATACTGCTCGTCGGCCCGAACTCGCAAGTCCTGACGCCGGCGATCGTCGACGCATGGAACTTCAGCAGTTCCGAACTGACCGCCGCCATGGCGCTGATCCAGACCGTGGTCGTCGGTGTCGTCATAGCAATATTCACGGTGCTGATGCGTCGGCGCGAATTGAAAGGGTGATTTTCGATGCGAATGCAAGCACAACCACTAGATCGGCAAGTCGAGGCCGAGAACGCCATCGAAGTGCGGGACCTGAAAATCCATTATGGCGCCGTGGCCGCAGTCGGCCCCGTCAGCTTTTCCGTGCCGAGGGGCAAGCAGTTAACCTTGCTTGGCCCATCGGGTTGCGGGAAGTCCACGACCTTGCGCGCCGTCGCGGGGCTGGAAAAACCGGTGGCGGGGGTGATCAGGATCGGCGATCGCAACATGTATTCCTCAGCGGACAATCTGAACGTACCGGCCGAAGGTCGCGGACTGTCCATGGTGTTCCAGTCATACGCCATCTGGCCGCACATGACGGTCTACGATAACGTGGCCTATGGCCTGAGAGTGCGTCGCAAGAGCCGCGCAGAGATCGATGCCGGCGTCAAGCGTGCGCTTTCCCTGGTCCAGATGGAAACATATGCGACGCGGCCGGCGTCGCAGCTTTCAGGCGGCCAGCAGCAGCGGGTGGCCTTGGCGCGCGCCTGCGCATTTTCCCCGGATGTCCTGCTCTTCGACGAGCCGCTTTCGAATCTCGATGCCAAATTGCGCAGCGACATGCGGATTGAATTGCGGGAATTGCAACACAGCCTTGGCGTGACCTCGATATATGTGACCCACGATCTTGAAGAGGCGCTGGCCATGTCGGATTGCATCGTGGTGATGAACAAGGGCCGGATCGAACAATCCGGCACCCCGTCCGAGATATACAACTACCCGCGGACGGCCTTTGTCGCGGACTTCGTCGGTTCCGCCAATCTCATCACCGGGACGGTGCGCAAAGACCTGTCCGCCAATGACGACGTGGTGATCGAAACCACGGGCGGCGAACTTGTCCATGGAACGTCCCATGGGCGCAAGGTGGACCCCACGGCGACGCTGTCGGTCCGCACGGTGCATCTGCAACTGCATGCCAAGCGGCCTGAGGGGAATCGTAATGTATGGCCGGTGACCATCGCCCGGTCGATCTTCCTCGGCGACCTGAGCGAAATCCACGTCGACTGGGGTGGCCGGCGTTTGATCATCAGGCGTTCGGCGCTTGATCGGATGGATGAAGGCCAACAGGTGTTCCTGTCGGTAGACCCAAGCCGTTGCGTCCTGCTGGAGCACGACGCATAGAGAGATGCGGGTTGCGGGTGCGCTGCAGCGCGGCTTCCGCCGTCGGCGTACCATTCGGGTGTTGCGTTTTCAGAAAGAAAGAGAGAACACCATGCCCGGACTTAAATGCGATCACCTGGTCGTCATAGCGCCGGATCTAGCCGAGGGGGTTGCGTACGTCCGCACCCACCTGGGCGTCGATCTGCCCTACGGGGGGCGCCACCCGGAAATGGGCACGCACAATCATGTGCTGCGGATCGGGGAAGATGTCTTCCTGGAAGTGATCGCTGTCGATGAGGACGCGGGCCGACCAGCGCGCGCCCGCTGGTTCGGCCTGGACGATGGTGCCGCTGTGCGGCGAGCCTGGGATCAGGGTCTGCGGTTGCGAAGCTGGGTGGCGCGCGGCACGGATCTGAACGCCGTGTTGGCTGACGCGCCTGAACTATTCGACGATGTCGTTCGTGTGTCACGGGGTGATCGCTCGTGGCGTTTCTGCCTGCCGCGCGATGGGTCGTTGCCCGCGAGGGGGGCGGCCCCGTGCGTGATTGACTGGGGGGAACGCGGCACCCCGGTTCCTGGCATGTCGGACTCAGGCGTGGCGTTGCGCGAATTCATCTTGGAGCATCCAGATCCGGACGCGGTGCGTGCATTGTATCGGCGCATGGGCTTGGCGAATCCGCCAGAAGTTCGACTGGGCGCGACACTGCGATACCGGGCGTGCCTGCATACGCCAGCAGGCATGGTTCAGCTTGCCTGAGAGGGGATCGACTTTCCTCGTAGAGTAAAGTACCCGATCGAAGCAAGCGGCCCGTTTGCAAAGGGCGACACGTGTGGTTTCCGTGTCTGGGGAAACCAGTTACCCGCATTTCCAATTGATCGACCAGGAGCAAGGCATGGACGGCCTGGACCGGCAGGTTCGGTATTTCCTCAAGATTGCCGAGATGTCCTCGCTGTCGCGAGCGGCCGAGGAACTGGACCTGAGCCAGTCGGGCCTGAGCCGGCACTTGGCCGCACTGGAGGCGCACCTGGGCAAGCCCTTGTTCCTGCGTACCGGCAGAGGGGTGACGATCACCGAGGCCGGCCAGAAACTTGTCCATGCCGCAGGGCCGGCCTTTGCCCGTATCGACGCAATCTTGAATGAACTGCGCGACAAGGAAGGGGTCACGCAGGGAAGCCTGCGCATCGCGATGATCCACACCGTCAGCTACTACTTTGTGTCCGATCTTCTGGCGCGTTTCGTCAGCAAATACGAGCAGGTCAATCTCTCCGTGATGGCGCGCAGTTCTCCCGAGGTCGTGGATCTGGTGGAAAAGGGCCGGGCGGACATCGGCTTCGTATACGACTCGGTGGTGGCGTCCGATGCGCTGGAGTCGACGCCTCTGTTCGTGGACGAGATGTGCCTGATAGCGCGCCGGCAGGACTTGCCGGACGATGAGCCGATTGATCTCCTGGCCGCGAACATTCCCCTGGTTGGCTTCCCTGAGCACTATGCCCTGCGCCGCATGCTGAAAAGCGCAGGCCTGGATGGCCGCGTGGTGGTCGTGGCAGAAACCGTCGATGCGATGCTGAAGCTCAGTTCCACTGGCATCGGCGCCTGCGTGCTGCCCGGGCAGATACCTTCGCCGCTGTTGCTCGACTATGGGTTGGTCAAATTCCGTCTTCAGTCCCCGGGGCTCCAGCGCAGGGTCGTGGCCATCGTGCGCCACGACACACCCACGGGCTCGCTGGCGCGCCAACTGCTTGCCATGACGCGCGTCTCTGCATAGCTGTTATGACCTGAAGTTCATGGCTCTTTCGTGCTCCCGTTCCTAGAATGGTTTTCGCGCCGGGGCTTCCCGCGCCCATTTCAAATTACGGAAGTGAAGAGACGAGCCATGAATGCACCATTGAGGGAAAAAGCATATTTCGACGCGCGCGCCACACAAGAGATGCGCGAAAACCTGCATCCGGTTGCCCGTAGCGTTCAGGAAAACCTGGCTTATGCCTGCCGTATCCTGGCCGCGACGGGCCAGGAAGCGGGGCTCGCGGGACAGATCAGCGCGCGCTCGCAGACGCCCGGGAACTATTGGACACTGCGTTTCGGCCTCGGTTTCGACGAGGCCGCGCCAGAGGACTTCATTGAGGTCGGGCCCGACCTGGAAACCGTGTCTGGCCAGGGCATGGCCAACCCCGCCACGCGTTTCCACTTGTGGGTGTACAAGGCGCGCCCCGACGTCAATGCCATTATCCATGCCCATTCCCCTTGGGTAAGCGCCATGGTCGCTGCACGCCAGCCGCTGGTCATCGCCCAGATGGATATGACGCCCTTCCATGAAGATTGCGGGTTCCTGGCGGATTGGCCCGGCGTGCCTATCGCGGACCAGGAAGGCGTTCTGATTTCCGAGGCGTTGGGTAACAAGCGCTCCATCATCCTTGCCCATCATGGTTATCTCACGGCTGGCACCACAGTGGAGGAAGCCGCCTACTTGTCGGTATACATGGAACGTGCCGCGCGCATGCAGACGCGCGCGCGCGTCTATGGCGAGCTCACCCCGGTTCCGGATCATCTAGCTCGGGAAGCGCACGACTACCTGCTTAAACCATCTATCGTCAAGGGGACCTTTGACTATTGGTGCCGCCAGGTGGATAAGGCGGGCACCTAACCAACTATTCTTTGGTTGGAAACCGCCCCTGGTGTCCAGGGGGGCGTGGCGTCCGGCCTGGGTAGGGCTGGATGGCCGTCGCGGTGTCGGGCCAGGCCCACCCGCAACCAAAATTCTAAATACACGCAATGCCGGCTTTCACCGGCAGGGAGGCAATCATGTCCAAATCTCAGCACGCGGACTCGTCCGCGCACAAACGCAAGTCCAGAAGCTACGTCACTGCGGGCATCGCCAGCATGATGGGCACCACCATCGAGTGGTATGACTTTTTTCTATACGGCACCGCGGCAGCGCTGATCTTCAACAAAATCTTCTTCCCGGCCTTCGACCCGCTCATGGGCACGTTGGCCGCCTTCGCGACCTACTCCGTTGGGTTCTTCGCGCGGCCGCTGGGTGGCATTGTGTTTGGCCACTTTGGTGACCGGGTGGGCCGCAAGTCCATGCTGCTCATCACGCTGGTCATGATGGGCGTGCCCACCATCCTGATTGGCCTGATCCCTTCGTACGACAGCATCGGCTATTGGGCGGCCATACTGCTCGTGATCCTGCGCTTCTTGCAGGGCGTTGCAGTGGGCGGCGAGTGGGGCGGTGCGGTGCTGATGGCTGTCGAGCATGCGCCCGAAGGCAAGAAAGGCTTCTTCGGCAGTCTGCCGCAGGCTGGGGTGGCCCCTGGATTGCTTCTGTCCTCGTTCGCCATGGTGGCGGTGGCGGCTTTGCCAGAGGAGGCCATGTTGAGCTGGGGGTGGCGACTGCCTTTCCTGGCCAGTGTCGTACTGCTTCTGATCGGTTGGTTCATCCGTGTTCGCGTGGCGGAGTCGCCGGATTTCGAGGCCATGCAGAAGGCGGGCAAAAAGGCCGAGGTGCCGTTGCGCATCGTGCTCAAGGAGCATCCGCGCAGTGTCTTGACTGTGATCGGCGCCCGCCTGGGTGAAGTCACCTGGTTCTATACCGTTGTCACTTTTGCGCTGGCCTATGCCACGGGCACGCTGGGCATTCCGAAAATCACGGTGCTGGACGCCATCATGTGGGGCGCAGCCTTGTCATTCATTACCATGCCGTTGTGTGGCATGCTGGGTGATCGCATCGGGCACAAGCGCGTGTTCATGCTCGGTGCCGTTGGTGTCGTGGTGTTGGGAAGCACATTCTTTGGCTTGCTTGAGACTGGCGCGCCCTTGATGATCACGTTGGCCATGGCGTTGGCCATAGGCTGCGTCTATGCAGCGCTGTACGGCCCGGAAGGAAGCCTGTTCTCCAGTCAGTTTCCACCCGAAGTGCGCTATAGCGGCATCTCATTGGCTGTTCAGGTGTCGGGTGCGGTGGGCGGCGGCCTCGCTCCGCTCGTGGCGACGTGGCTGCTCGCGCTTGGTGGAGGTAGTCCGCGTTATGTCGTCTGGTACTTGACTGGGCTTGGTGCTGTCGCCTTCCTCTGCGCGTGGCGCATGCGGTCGGAAAACCTGTCAAGGGAGGGCGGACACGCAATCAGGATCGCGACTGACGGGCGGTTCGAATGAGGCACCTCGGCTATTATTTCTGGTTGAACTCGGATTGGGCTTATCTGGGGGCGGATCGTCTCGAGGAGGTCGTTGCCAAGCATAGCGTCACCATCCACTATAAGCCCGTGGACCTGCTCGACGTCTATGCGCGCACTGGCGGCATCCCGCTGTCACAGCGTTCCCCGCAACGGCAGGCCTACCGGGAGCAGGAGCTGCGGCGGTGGATGGCTCGCCTCGACATTCATGTCAACATCACACCCAAGCATATGTGCCCGGACGCCACACTTGCATCCTGTTTCACGATCGCCGCGAACGCCATGGGATTGCCCGTGGGGCGGCTATACAAAGAGATTCTGGCAGCACAGTGGTGTCATGAACAGAATGTCTCGGATGGCGACGTGCTCGTTGGGGTGGCGCAGCGGCTGGGGTTGCCGGGCCGGGATATTTTGGCGCGCGCCGGCAAGTCGGCGGTGATAGAACTGTACCGGCGTTATACCGATGAGGCGGTGGCCGCAGGGGTGTTTGGTTCGCCGAGCTATGTCTATGAGGGGGAGCTCTTCTGGGGGCAGGATAGGCTGGAGTTTCTGGATGCCGCGCTGGGGGGCGTCGCACGTTGAACCGGAGCGACGAAGTGGCTGCCGGGTATTTCTCGATTGTCGCTTTGGCAGGGATCACTTAACGTGCTCGGTCATGAGCCTGACACCCCTGACCTCCGCTTCCACCGTCATCCAGATACACGCCTGGGCGGCCATGTTCGCCTTGGTTCTGGGGATTGGCGTGCTGTGGCGGCGCAAGGGCACGGCCAGCCATCGTTGGTCGGGGCGTGTCTGGCTGGTGGCCATGCTGGTCACGGTGCTTACTTCGTTCCTCATCCATCAACTGCGGACCTGGGGGCCATGGAGTCCGATTCATATCCTGTCGCTCGTCACCCTGGTGCTGATGATTCGCGCGTACGTGGCCATTCGGCGGCGCAATGTCGCCCTTCATTTGGAACTGATGAAGGCCACCTATTACAACGCGCTGCTGCTGGCCACGTTCTTCACCTTTCTGCCCGGCCGCATCATGCATGACGTCGTGTTCGGCGCATCGCCTGAATCGTCGGCGTATGCGACGGTGCCGTTGTGGGTGTGGATCGTGGGTGGCGTGATCGTGGTGGGCGGTGCCAGGCATGTCGCGGCGAAACTGGGTAGGCAGGCGGCCGTGGGGTCGAAAAGCCGACCCTGACAATACGCGATCCCACTTGCCGGCCCCGGCCCCGGCGACGAGCGCATCCACCGGGCCGTTGCGCCATGGTTCAGGGTAAACCACGAGGCAGGCGCGCCCCAGGCGCTGTCCCATCCCTGTAAACTTCGAGGCTCAGGTGGTCAGACCAAAAAGCCGTGCGGCAAGACACGGTTCCCTGTTACCCCAGCGAAGAAGAGGAAGGCATGAAAATTCTGAAAACCGCAAGCCGCGCTTGGCGGCTGGCTCTGTGTATTCTGATGGGCGGCCTGGTCGCCCTCAGCAGCCCGGCCTGGGCCAACAAGCAGGACGACACCCTGCGTTTCGCCTACGATCAGGCCCCGGAAAGCGTCGACCCGTATTTCAACAATGTTCGAATTGGCGTCATCATTGGCGCCAACGTCTGGGACACGCTCATCTACCGCGATCCCGACACCAATGAATACAAGGGTTTGCTCGCCAAAAGCTGGAAGCAGGTCGATGACCACACCATAGACTTCGAATTGCGCCAGGGCGTCAAGTTCCACAATGGTGAAGACTTCGATGCCGACTCGGTGGTCTACACATTGAACTTCATCGCCGATCCGGCCAACAAGGTCACGACCCAGCAGAACGTCAACTGGATCAAGAAGGCTGAAAAACTCGGCAAGTACAAGGTGCGGCTCATCACCAAGAAGGTGTTCCCCGCCGCGTTGGAATACCTGGCCGGGCCCGTCGTCATCCACCCCGCCGTGTATTACAAGAAAGTCGGCCCCAAGGGCATGAACGAAAAGCCCGTTGGCACGGGCCCCTACATGGTGTCGCAATACACACCCGGCAAGTCGATCACCCTGGTGCGCAATCCGCATTATTTCGCTGATTCGCCCAAGAACCACGCCAAGATCGGCAAGATCGAGATCCGTTTCATTCCCGATCGCCAGACACAAATGGCCGAGGCCTTGTCAGGGGGGGCAGATTTCATCATGTACGTGCCCAAGGATCAGGCCGACCAAGCCGCCCAGATGCCCAACCTGCAGGTGGTCAGTGGCGAAACCATGCGCATCTCGTTCCTGCAGATGAACATCCGGGACGGCGCGCCCAGCCCGCAGCTCAAGGACATCCGCGTACGCAAGGCCATCATCCACGCCATAGACCGCGCCACCATCGCCAAGAACATCGTGGGCGCGGGCTCGCGCGTGATCAACACCATGTGCTTTCCGTCCCAGGTCGGTTGCACCGATGACGGCGCGCCGCGTTACACCTACGACCCCGCTCTGTCCAAGAAACTGCTGGCCGAGGCGGGCTATCCCAACGGCTTCAGCCTGGATATCCTGGCTTACCGCGAGCGCAGCCAGGTGGAAGCCATCATCGGCTATCTGCAGGCCGTGGGCATCAGGGCCAAGTTGAATTTCCTGCAATACGCCGCCATGCGCGACCTGAACCGCTCGAACAAGTCGTCACTCATCAACCAGACCTGGGGCTCGTTCTCGGTCAACGATGTGTCGGCTTCCACGCCGGTGTTCTACGGTGGCGGCCCCGACGATGTCTCGCAGGACAAGCAGGTACAGGAATGGCTCGAGAAAGGCAATAATTCGGTGGCGCTGCAAGTGCGCAAGGACGCCTACAAGAAGGCGCTCGATCGCATCGCCGAGCAGGCCTACGGTGTGCCGTTGTGGTCGTTGCCCGTGTACTACGTGGCGAACAAAGACTTGAAATTCACGGCCTACCCCGACGAACTGGTCCGTTTCTGGGAAATGAGCTGGAAGTGATGGCGCGTGCCACGCCGCTTGGCGGCGTGGCAGTCCTGGAGACGAATAGATGTTTGCCTACATACTGAAGCGGCTGGGCCTTGCGCTGCTGGTCGGGTTGGCCGTTTCGGTGATCGCCTTTCTGCTGTTGCGCCTTTCGGGCGACCCGGCCATCGCCATCGCGGGCGAGGGCGCGCGCCAGGCCGACATTGAGCTCATCCGCCACACCTACGGCTTTGATCGCCCCATTGCCGTGCAGTACTTCGACTGGCTGGGCCACATTCTGCGCGGGAAGTTCGGCGATTCCATCTATTTTCACACGCCCGCCGGCCCGCTCATTTTCGACAAGCTGCAGACCACGCTGAAGCTCGGCGTGGCGGCGCTGGCGGTCGCGTTGTTCATCTCGATTCCGCTGGGTGTGCTGGCGGCCATCTATCGCAATAGCTGGGTCGATCGCCTGTGCCTGGCTATCGCGGTGGTGGGCCAGGCGTTGCCCAACTTTTTTTTCGCGCTGTTGCTCATCATGGTGTTGGCGGTCTCGCTGCATTGGTTGCCGGTGTCCGGTACCGGTACCTGGAAGAACTTCGTCATGCCGGCCATATCGCTGGGCTACTACGTGGCGCCGGCGTTCATGCGGCTGATCCGCGCGGGCATGGTCGAAGTGCTGGACGCTGACTACATCCGCACCGCGCGCGCCAAGGGCCTCGCGCCGCACAGCATCATCTTCAAGCATGCGCTGCGCAATGCGCTGGTGCCGGTGGTCGCGCTGAGCGCGGTGCAACTGGGCTACCTGCTGGGCGGCTCGGTGGTGGTGGAAACCATATTCGCCCTCGACGGCCTGGGCTACCTGGCTTACCAGAGCATCACCTACAAGGATTTCCCCGTCATGCAGCTCATCGTGCTGCTGTTGTCGGTGATTTACGTCGTGCTGACCCTGGCCGCCGATATCGCCAATGCCTGGCTGGATCCGCGCATGCGCACGGGGGGCCCATGAGCACGCCCACCGCTCCCGGGTTCTGGCGCCGGGCCCTGCGCAACAAAGCCTTCCTCACCGGGGGCGGCCTGCTGCTGCTTATCTGCCTGATCGCCATCTTCGCGCCATGGATTTCGCCGCACGACCCCTACGCGCAGGACCTTCTGCATCGCACGATCCCCCCCGCTTGGTATGCCAAGGGCAGTTGGGTGCATCCGCTGGGCACCGATCCGCTGGGCCGCGATTATCTGTCTCGGTTGTTCTACGGCGCGCGCATCTCGTTGCTGATCGGCATCAGCGTGGCACTGATCGCTGGGCTGATCGGAACCACCATGGGCATGACGGCGGGATATTTCGGCGGCCGCGCCGATATGGCCGTGTCGTTCCTGGTCACCACGCGCCTGTCCATGCCGGTCATCCTGGTGGCGCTGGCCACCGTGGCGCTGGTGGGCAGTTCGCTGGTGGTGGTCATCGCTGTGCTCGGCCTGCTCAAATGGGACCGGTACGCGGTGGTCATGCGCAGCGCCACGCAGCAGGTCTGCGCCCTGGATTACGTGGCGGCGGCGCGCGCCGCCGGGGCCGGCGCCCTGCGCATCCTGTTCACCGAGGTGCTGCCCAACGTGGTGCCGCAGCTTATCGTCGTGGCCACGCTGGAAGCCGCCAGCGCCATCCTGCTCGAGGCGGCACTGTCGTTCCTGGGCCTGGGTGTGCAGCCCCCGCTGCCATCCTGGGGGTTGATGATCTCCGAGGCCAAATCCTACATGTTCTTCTCGTTCTGGCTCATCGCCCTGCCGGGCAGCGCGTTGGCGCTCCTCATCTTTGCGATCAACATCGCCGGCGATGGGCTGCACGATCTGCTTTCACCCGAAGGCAGGGCCTGACGCACCATGAATATCGATCATATGAATCCTGGAACCGGCGATGTCGTGCTCGACGTCCGCGATCTGGAAGTCGACCTGGAAACGGCCCAGGGCACGGTGCGCGCTGTGCGCAAGGCATCGTTCCAGGTGCGGCGCGGCGAAACGCTGTGCCTGGTCGGCGAGTCTGGTTGCGGCAAGTCCATGACGTCGCTGGCGCTCATGGGTTTGTTGCCTCGCATTGCCCGGCGTCGCGCGCAGCGCATCACCTTGCTTGGTGAAGACCTGATTCAGGCCAGCCCGAGTCGCGTCAATGCCTTGCGTGGCGACAAGATGGCCATGATCTTCCAGGAGCCCATGACCGCGTTGAATCCCGCCTACACGATCGGCAATCAACTCATGGAAGTCCACATGCGGCATCGCCGCGGCGCCGCCGCCCAGGCGCGCGACCGCGCCGTGGAATTGCTGGGCAAGGTCGGCATGTCGTCGGCGGCCCAGCGGCTCGGGCAGTATCCGCATCAACTTTCGGGCGGGCTGCGCCAGCGTGTGATGATCGCCATGGCCCTGATGTGCAACCCCGAACTGCTCATCGCGGACGAGCCCAGCACGGCCCTCGATGTGACCATCCAGGCCCAGATCCTGCGCCTGCTGGCCGACCTGCAGCGCGAACTGGGCATTGCCATGATCCTCATCACCCATGACCTGGGCGTGGTGGCGCGCATTGCACAGCGCGTGGCTGTCATGTATGCCGGTGAAATCGTCGAAGAGGCGGACGCCACCGATTTGTTTAACATGCCGCGCCATCCCTATACGCAAGGCTTGCTGGACTGTATTCCCGTGCCGGGGCGCAACGAGCCCGGCAGCCGGCTGGGCACCATCGCCGGCACGGTTCCCTCCCTGCTGGGCTCTTTCGAGGGCTGCGGTTTCCGCGAGCGCTGCGCCTACGCGCAAGATTCATGCCGTGCCAATGTGCCGCTGCGCACGGCGTCCGGCCATGGCTGGCGCTGTGTCCTCGATGCCTTGCCCGTCAAAGCCGCCAAAGAGGTGCCGGCATGAACGCGCCTCTGACGACGGCGATGCCGCTCGGCGGCGCGGGGGATGCGGCCGACATCGTGCTCCAGGCCCACGGGCTGACCCGGTCGTTCCGAGTGGGCGGCGGCATGTTCCAGCCGCGTCGCACCCTGTACGCCGTCAACGGCGTCGACCTGGTCGTGGACCGTGGTGACGTGCTGGCCATCGTGGGCGAATCGGGCTGCGGCAAGTCGACCCTGGCGCGCATGCTGCTGGGGCTCCTGCCGCCCAGTTCGGGGCGCGTCACGCTGGGGGGCCAGGACATTGGCCAGCTGGACCGCAAAAAAGTGGCGCGGCGCCTGCAGCCCGTGTTCCAGGACCCTTATTCCTCGTTGAACCCACGGCGCAACATCGCATCGATCGTCGCGTTTCCGTTGGCCATCCACAACATCGGGTCGCCCGCGCAGCGCAGGAAGCAGGCGCTCGAAATGCTTGACCTCGTCGGCCTGCCCGAACGCTATGCCGACCGTACTCCCAGCCAGCTTTCGGGCGGCCAGCGCCAGCGTGTGGCGATTGCCCGCGCCCTGGTGATGCGGCCCGAGATCGTCATCTGCGACGAACCCACGTCGGCGCTCGATGTCTCGGTGCAGGCGCAGATACTGAACCTGCTGCTGGACCTGCGTCGCGAACTGGGCCTCACCTATGTGTTCATCAGCCACAACCTGGCGGTGGTCGAGCACATCGCCACGCGCGTGGCGGTCATGTACATGGGGCGTGTGGTGGAACAAAGCCCCACGGCCGAGTTGTTCCGCGAGCCGCGTCATCCGTATACTCAGGCATTGCTGGCGTCGGTGCTCACGCCCGAGCCCAGCCTGGGCATTCCCGACATCGGCCTGGGCTCGTCCTTCCCCGATCCGCTGGCGCCACCGCCCGGCTGTGCCTTCGCGCCGCGCTGCCCCCGGCGCATGCCGGAATGCGACGCCCGCCCGCCGTCACTGGTGGCCAGCGCCGGCCGGCTGGTCGCCTGCCATCTTTATCCCTCGCAGCAAGCTTCAGGAGAAACACCATGACGCGCACCCAGGCCATTGCTTCGGCCCATCAGTTCTTTGACAGCGGCCGTTTCCGCGAGATCCTGGCGCGGCGCGTTGCGATACCCACCGAAAGCCAGAACCCCGAGCGCGGACCGGTGCTGGCCGACTACCTGGAAAAGGAATTGCGCGTGGCCCTCGAGGCCATGGGGTTCGAATGCCGCATCCTGACCCACCCCAAGGGGAAGGCGCCGTTCCTGTTTGCCCAGCGCATCGAAGATTCCGCACTGCCTACAGTGCTCGGCTATGGCCATGGCGATGTCATCCGTGGCCTGGACAAGGAATGGAAAGAAGGGCTGGCGCCCTGGACGCTTACCGATGCTGATGGCCGCTGGTACGGCCGCGGCATCGCTGACAACAAAGGCCAGCACTCGGTGAACCTGCAGGCCTTGCAGATCGTGCTGAACGCACGCGGCAAGCTGGGTTTCAACGCCAAGTACATCATCGAGATGGGCGAGGAAACCGGCTCTCCGGGCCTGCGCGAACTGTGTGAAGACAACCGTGAACTGTTCGCGGCCGATCTGCTGCTGGCGTCGGACGGCCCGCGCCTGAGCCCGGAGCGTCCCACCATCTTCCTGGGTTCGCGCGGGAGCGTGAATTTCGATCTCAGCATCGATGCGCGTGCCGGCGGCCACCATTCGGGCAACTGGGGAGGCCTCATTTCCAACCCTGGCATACAACTGGCGCATGCCATTGCCAGCATCGTCTCGTCCACTGGGCAGATCCGCATTCCCGAATGGGTGCCCGCGGAGCTGCCCGCCTCGGTACGCCAGGCCCTGGCCGATTGCGAGGTCGACGGCGGCGCGGACGGCCCGGAAATCGAACCCTGGTGGGGTGAGCCGGGTTTGTCGCCCGCCGAGCGGGTGTTCGGCTGGTGCACGTTCGAAGTGCTGGCCTTCAAGACCGGCAATCCCGACACCCCCGTCAACGCCATCCCGCCACGCGCCTGGGCGCGCTGCCAGCTTCGCTTCGTGGTGGGCATCGACCCCGACAACATCGTGCCGGCGCTGCGGCGCCACCTGGACCGGCAGGGTTTGTCCATGGTGCAGGTCGTGCCAGTGCGCGAAGCCGCTTTCCAAGCGACCCGCATCGACCCGGACGATCCCTGGGTGAAATGGGCCGAGGCGTCCATCGCCAACTCCAGCGGCAAGAAGCCCGCGATCCTGCCCAATCTCGGAGGCTCTCTGCCCAATGACATCTTCACCGACGTGCTCGGGCTGCGTACCGTCTGGGTTCCGCACTCGTATCCGGGTTGCTCGCAGCACGCGCCCAACGAACACCTGCCGCCCGAGATCCTGCGCGAAGGCCTGGGCATCATGACCGGCCTGTACTGGGATCTGGGAGAGGGCGGCACGCCGCGTTGAGGGTCTTCACCGCTTCTGGCTGCGCCGGACGGATCAGCGGGCCGGAAAAACGCGCATAACTGTAACAGTTATGATGGACATGCCGGTTTAAGGTGTTTCGTCAGCATTTCGTAATCAAACCCGGTTTTCCCAGGAGGATCGCCATGTCGTTCGAGGGTAGCTGTCATTGCGGCGCGGTCAGGTTCACGGTCGACGCACCGGTCCCCACGCAGGCGCTCAGCTGCAACTGTTCGTACTGCCGGATCAAGGGGGCGTTGCTGGCTTTTTTCCCGGCCGATCAGTTCACGCTGGACCAGGGCGAGGACACCCTGTCTTCCTACCGCTTCAACACGCACAAGATCGAACACCGGTTCTGCAGCAAGTGCGGCTCCCATCCGTTTGCCTTTGGCGTCAACCCCTCTGATGGCGCGCCGATGCGGGCCATCAACCTGCGCTGCGTGAAGGCCGTCGATCTCGACGGCCTCACGGTACAGCACTACGACGGCGCCAGCAGCTGACCAGGGCCTGTTTACACTAAAAGTCGCCCCGCATGACTGCAAAAGGGCCTGCCCATCAAGGCCCTAGAGTGCCTCGGCCGCCGCGTCTTCCTGGGCGAAGACTTCCCGGGCCGCGGCCAGGCCATTGAGCGCCGCCGGGAACCCGGCATACACCGCCATTTGCATGATGGTTTCGATGACTTCCTCGCGGGTCACGCCCACGTTGAGGGCGGCGTGGATGTGCACCCTGAGCTGCGGCGCCGCGTTTCCCAGGGCCGTCAATGCGGCAACCACCGCGATCTCCCGGCTCTTCAGGTCGAGCCCCGGCCGCGAGTAGATGTCCCCGAAAGGGAATTCAATCAGGTAGCGGGCGAAATCCGGCGCGATTCCGGCCAGGCTTTCAACGACCTGCCCGCCCGCTCCCCCGTCGATTTCCTGTAGTTTGGCGAGCCCTCGTTCGTAGCGGTCCTGTGTGTTCATCAGTGTGTCCTTGATCAGTGGGTGAGCCTGGCGCAAGGGACTGTTCAAGTGAACGATAGTGATCGATCTTCGCCTGCAAGGCTTGGGCCGATTGACGCATCGTTTCAATAGCCTGGAGCACGTCCGTCAAGTGCGCTTCAAGCATCTGCCGGCGGGCCGGTATGGTGGAGTCCCCTGCGCCACGTAGTCTTGCGAACACTTGCATGGTGCCGATAGGCATGTTCGTGGTCCGCAACCGTAGCAGGAATTCGATCCAGGCCAAGTCCGGCGCCGTATAGCGACGTTGTCCACCCTCGGCGCGGGCGATGGGGGCGATGAGCCCGATGCGCTCGTAATACCGGAGGGTGTGGGCTGTCAGGCCCGTTCGCCTGGCGACTTCGTCGATACCCAGATGTGATTCCATGGACGACATCCTAAAAGTTGGAGTGCGCTCTAAGTCAAGGGTTTATTTCGTTTTTCCCTCCTGGCCGAATTCGGCCAGGAGGGAATCGGCGAACACGCGGATCTTCGGTGCCAGGTGTTGCCGTGGGCGCGCGTCAGAGCTTCTGCTCTGCGGCCAGTGTGAGGATCCGTACCCAGCGGCGGGCCTCTTTGCCGTTGGACAGGGGGATGTGCCATTCGGGCTGCGAGGCATGGCGCAAGCTCAGCGCCACCGCTTGCGTACCGTCACGTTCAACGCTTGCCACCCCCGCGATATCAGCAAAGATGAACTGGGCGGACAGGTCGCGCAGACTTAAAGAACCCTGTTTCTTGTTGGCGTCCAGTGCCAGTCGGCCCCAGCTCCCAGACAGTTCCAGGATGCGCTCGCCATTCACTGTCTTTCCGTGGATGAGCCGATAGCGATGCACAAAATAGACGGCTACGGCGATGACCACCGTGGCGGCCAAT
>DASTNK010000049.1:0-3621 GCA_035720945.1 Burkholderiaceae bacterium | reverse complement strand
GAAGAGTATCTCGTTCCCTTGGGAATGAGCGTAAACGCCTTATCCCATTTGCTGCACGTGCCCGTCACCCGCATGAACGATATCGTTCGCGAGCGTCGCGGCGTCACACCCGACACCGCCCTGCGCCTGGCCGCTCTGTTTGGCGGGGATGCGATGTCATGGCTCAACCTGCAGCAAGCCTACGACCTGAAAAAGGCCGAGGCGAAAGCCGCCAGACGGATCTCCGAGGAAATCCGGCCGCTGGAACACGCTTGATTTTTCGTCACCCGCCGGGTGAGGCACGTCATAAATCCGCGGGCAACGGTGCATACGCTTGCCGGGTGCCATCGTGTGGGCATCGGCCGAGGTGGGTTCATTGCTCCTGGTGTCTCGGAACACCAAGGATTTCCCGGCGGACGAACCCGGCATATGGGTACCGTGTCAAATTAAAAACCCGCAAGGCCAGTAACCATGCGGGTTTTTGTACTACTACGGATGATATCGTTTAATCAGTTGGTGCCGACGACGAGACTCGAACTCGTACAGCTTTCGCCACTACCCCCTCAAGATAGCGTGTCTACCAATTCCACCACGTCGGCATGTGCTGCGTTGGCTTCTTGCTTTTTTATTAGAAGGCGCCCTTGGCGCCCGGAAACAAGGCCCTGCCGCAGCAAAGAGCGAGATTTTAGCACAACCGCAGGCCAGGAAATCCTGGCCTGCGGCCTTGTCATTTCTTGTTCGAATCCAGCTGTTTTGCACCGGCGGAGTCGGCGCCAGACTTGTGGGAAGCGTCGGAGGTGGTCGACGCGGATTTCGCCTCATCGCTCGGCTGCGCACCGGCCTTGCCACTGGCGGCGGGGGCGCCTATGGATGGCACGGAATCCGACGCGGACGATTTCGCGGCCGTGGACGCATCGACAGTGGCCCCGGCGGATGGAGCCGCGGCGGCCCCCGCGGACGGAACGCTGGAAGCCGAACCCGCCGGTGCCGTAGACGATTGCCCCGCGGCGCCACTCTTGGCCGGCGCGGTCGGCACACTGGGTACGGACGACGCGGCGGCCGGCACCGCCGGGGCTTCAGGCGCCTTGGCCGGCGCCGATTTGAAACCTTGCATCACGCCGCCGTCAAAACCGCGATTGTGCGGATGATGCGCGATGTACGCCAGGCCGCCGGTGGTGACGAAGAAGATGACGGCGGCCCATTTGGTGGATCGCGACAGGAAGTTGGCCGCGCCAGAGGCGCCGAACAAACTACCCGCCGAGCCGCTGCCGAATGCCGCGCCCATTTCCGAGCCCTTGCCCTGCTGCAGCAGAACCAGCACGACAATGACCAGGGCGGAAATGACCTGGATCGCGAGAAGAGTGGGTGACAACCATTGCATGATCTGAGACTCCGGGCCTATGCGGCCGCAATACGTAAGAATTCTTCCGCCACCAACGAGGCGCCCCCGACCAGGGCACCATCGACATCGGGCATGGCGAATAGGCTGGCGGCGTTCGCCGCCTTGACACTGCCGCCGTACATGATCCGAACCTGGGCCGCGCCCAGATCCGACAATTGACCGCGTATATGGGCATGCACGGACTGCGCCTGTTCCGGCGAGGCCGTGCGCCCGGTGCCTATGGCCCAGATGGGCTCGTAGGCCAGCACCATGCGCGCCACCGCCTGGGCACCCAGCGCGAGCACCGGAGCCAGTTGGCGGGAAATGACCGTGTTGGTGTCGCCCGATTCGCGGGCACCCAGGGATTCCCCCACACAGACCACCGGCGTGATGCCAGCAGCCAACGCCGCCGCAGCCTTGTCGGCCACGAGTTGGTCTGATTCGCCATGCATGGCGCGACGCTCGGAATGGCCAACCAACGCCCAGCGGCACGAAAAGTCGTTCAGCATGGTGGCGGATACCTCGCCGGTATAGGCGCCTTGTTCGTGCGCACTGACGTCTTGCGCACCCCACGAAACCGGGCCACCATCGAGCGTCGCCCGAACCTGTGCCAGATAGGGAAAAGGCGCGCACACCGCCAGTTCGCAGGCCGGCACGCTGATCGCGCCCGCAACCAGTTCACTCAACAACGTGGCATTGGCAGCCAAACCACCATTCATTTTCCAGTTGCCCATGACCAGACGCACGCGTTTGCCGGCGTTAACGCCAGGGTTGCGCGCGTCGTCGGGACGCCCATCAGTACGCATGTTGGTGCTTGCTGTCACGGTGTCTGTGGTTTGAGGTTATGGCACTAATCCACCAATCCATTTGCGGCCGTTTGTGGCCAAGCTGGCCGCCCCCGGGCAGCCAGCCTTATCAGGATCTGGAATAAACCCAACATTGTAGCGTGTTCGAGGTGCACGCGCATGGCCGCAAGCGTCAACAGACTGCAAGCGTCACGAAACGCCCTGGGACGGCGAGGCGGCCACACACTGCCCTCTTCCCTGGTCAAACCGTCAGGATGATTTTCCCGATCTGATCGCCCGCATCCATCAGCGCATGCGCGTCGCGCGCCTGCGCCAGCGGGAACTCGGAGTGGATGACCGGACGGATCTTGCCGGCTTCCAGCAGAGGCCACGCATGGCGGCGCAGCGACTGGGCGATTGCCCCCTTGAACGCCACAGGGCGCGGGCGCAGCGTGGAACCCGTGATGGTCAGCCGGCGCCGCAGGATCTGGCCGCAATCGATGGTGGCCTTGGCCCCGCCCAGCAGCGCGATGATGACGATGCGGCCGTCATCGGCCAGACATTGGATGTTGCGGTTGATGTAGTCGCCCGCGACCATGTCCAGCACCACGTCCACCCACTTGCCGGCAGTGGCGCGGCGGATTTCCTCTACGTAGTCGTGGGTGCGGTAATTGATGCATAGCGCCGCGCCGAGTTTTTCCACCGCGCGGGCGCGATCGTCGCTGCCCGCGGTGGCGTACACCGTGTGCCCCAGAGCCGATGCGAGCTGGATGGCTGTGGTGCCGATGCCGCTGGCCCCCCCGTGCACCAATAGCGATTCACCTGGCGACAGACGGCCACGGTCAAACACATTGCTCCAGACCGTGAAATAGGTTTCCGGCAACCCCGCCGCCTCGACATCGGTGAGCCCCTGGGGCACGGGCAGGCATTGCGCCGCCGGCGCCACGCAGTACTCGGCGTAGCCGCCGCCGGCCACCAGCGCGCAGACCCGGTCACCCACGGCCAACCCGGTATCGCCCACGTCGCCGGACACGATGCGCCCGGCCACCTCGAGCCCGGGCAAATCGGACGCTCCGGGCGGCGGCGCGTAGCGACCCTGGCGCTGGAACACATCGGGGCGATTGATACCCGCCGCCGACACCCGGATGAGCACTTCGCCTGGCCCAGGGGTGGGCTCGGGACGATCGACCAGCTTCAGGACATCGGGGCCACCGGGTTCGGAAATTTCTATCGCTTTCATGCAGGACTCCTGTGAAAAATAGGCAGGCACAGAGGCCGGATGACGAGCCCTGCGCCGCGAGATTCGCGTCCTGATGATCCCATCGTGGCCGGGTCGGGTGACCCGCCGGCGCGCCGCCCGTTCACCTGAAAGCGTAGTATGGGGTACACTTTCGGGCTTCCGGGTTCGGGCGTCGTCTGGCCGCGAAAACAAAAAGAATAACAGGGTCCGCGCCGCACAGACGAATAGCCTGGCCC
>DASTNK010000048.1:0-6241 GCA_035720945.1 Burkholderiaceae bacterium | reverse complement strand
CTTGTACGGCATCGTCTGGTGCTGCGACCCCGATCACGCTCGCCGGCTTGCTGCCTTGACACCCGCCGATTTCGAAACAGCGCTGCACATTGCTTTCGGGCATCGACTAGGCCACTTCACGCTCAAAAGCGACCGCCACGTATTCCCCTTGAGCCTGCATGCCGGTCCGTCCCTGCTCGAGCCCCATATTGTGGCCATCGGCAACGCGGCGCAAACCCTGCACCCGGTGGCGGGACAAGGCCTGAATCTGGGTCTGCGCGACGCCGCCCAACTTGCCCAGGCACTGACGCCGTGGCTCGCCGCCTCAATGGCGGACCCGTCCCCGATTCTGGCCACTTTCGCTCGCAAGCGCCGCGCCGATCGGTACCTGACGGCGGGCATCACCGACCTGCTTCCACGCGCCTTCGCCTCGCACAACCCGTTGGTGCGGCACGCCTGCGGCCTGGGCCTGCTCGCGCTCGATCTGTGTCCGCCCTTGCGCGCCCCGCTGGCGCGCCACCTGATGCAAGGTCTGCGCACCTGACCATGTAACCGGCCGCCCGCACTTCCACCGATGCAGGCGGTGCGGTGACTTGTTCAAAAGCCCCTTGTTCCCGGGCTCGCGACGCACAGGGTTAAAATCCCCGGCATGCGCATTGGTCCCTGGTCCCTCCCCAACCCCGTCTTTGTCGCCCCCATGGCGGGTGTCACGGATCGCCCCTATCGGCAGCTCTGCAAGAAGCTGGGGGCGGGCTATGCCGTGTCGGAAATGGCCGCCAGCAATCCACGGCTGTGGGATAGCGTCAAGACATCCCGCCGCCTGAACCATGACGGCGAAATCGATCCCGTCGCCGTACAGATAGCCGGCTCCGACCCGGCCATGATGGCCGAGGCCGCCGCGTTCAACGTCAGCCGCGGCGCGCGCATCATCGACATCAACATGGGCTGCCCGGTCAAGAAAGTATGCAACGTGGCCGCCGGATCGGCCCTGCTGCGCGACGAAGACCTGGTCGCCCGCATACTGGAAAGCGTGGTCGAAGCCTGCCGGCCGCTCGGCGTGCCGGTCACCCTGAAAACCCGCACCGGCTGGGACCGCGAATCGCGCAACGCGATACGCATCGCCCGCCTGGCCGAGGACAGCGGTATCGCCGCCCTGTTCCTGCATGGCCGCACACGCTGCGATCTCTATCAGGGCGTGGCGGAATATGACACGATCAAGGCGGTCAAGCGCGCCGTGCGTATTCCCGTCGTCGCCAACGGCGATATCGACTCTCCCGAAAAGGCCCGTTACGTGCTGGATTACACTGGTGCCGATGCGATCATGGTCGGCCGGGCCGCCCAGGGGCGACCCTGGATATTCCGGGAGATCGTTCAGTTTCTGGAAACGGGTGCATACGCCGATCCACCCACCTACGGCGAACTGCGCGACCATCTGCTGGAACACCTGGACGACCACTATCGGTTCTACGGGGAATTCATCGGAGTGCGATCGGCGCGCAAGCACATTGGCTGGTATCTGGCCGATGTGCCAGGGGGTGATACTCTGGTGCGCGGCATCAACCTGATCGACAGCACGTGTGAACAGACACGCGCGCTGGAGCGCTGGTTCAGCAACCAGCCTGCGGGTCAGCCGCTTCCAGCCAGAGCCGATCAGGCGCTGGCTGCCTGATTCGCCCCATTGCGCCGCAAAACACCAACGATATCAATACCAACAACTCAATTCGATTTATTTCCTTATCCGCCATGAGCCATAACAATCCCCTTGAACAACCCGTCCGGGACAGTCTGGAACGCTATTTCGCCGATCTGGGCGACGCCCCGCCGCACGACATCCTGGGCATGGTGTTTCATTGCGTCGAGCGCCCGGTTCTCCAGGTCGCCCTGGAAAAATCCGGCGGCAACCAGTCCAAGGCGGCCGAAATGCTCGGCATCACCCGCAGCACGCTGCGGAAGAAACTGATCGCGCACGATCTGCAACCCTGAAATTCCCTCTCTGACCCTCGTTTCCCATGACCATCAAAACCGCCCTACTCTCCGTTTCCGACAAGACCGGCATCGTCGACTTCGCCAAGGCTCTGGCGACGCGTGGCGTGCGCCTGCTTTCCACGGGAGGCACCGCGCGCCTGCTGGCCGAGGCTGGCCTCGACGTCACCGAGGTCGCCGCCCATACCGGCTCGCCGGAAATACTCGACGGACGGGTCAAGACCCTGCACCCCAAGATCCATGGCGCGCTGCTGGCCCGCCGCGACAGCCAGGCGCACATGGATACCGTGCGCGAGCAAGGCATAGAGCTTATCGATCTGCTGGTGGTCAATCTCTACCCGTTCCGTGAGACCATCGCGCGGCCCGGATGCACCCTGGCCGATGCCATCGAGAACATCGATATCGGCGGGCCGGCCATGCTGCGCTCCGCGGCGAAGAACCATGGTTCGGCCGAGGGCGGCGTCACGGTGGTGATCGACCCCGGCGATTATGAACGCGTGCTGGCCGACATGGACGGCCCAGGCAAGGGCCCCGGCTATGGCCTGCGGCTGGAATTGGCAAGCAAGGTCTACGCGCATACAGCAGCCTACGACGGTGCGATCGCCGCCTACCTCACCAGCCTGGCCGAGGCCGAGCCGCGGCCCGGGCAGACACCGCAACGCAACGCATGGCCACGCACACTCACTCTGCAGGTGCATCAGCGCCAGGCGTTGCGCTATGGCGAGAACCCGCACCAGCACGCGGCGTTCTATCAGGATCTGCCCGTGCGCACGGGCCTGCTCGCCGGCTTCGAACAGATCCAGGGCAAAGAACTGTCATACAACAACATCGCCGATGCCGATGCCGCCTGGGAGTGCGCGCGCAGCTTCGACACCTGCGCCTGCGTCATCGTCAAACACGCCAATCCGTGCGGCGTGGCCCTGGCCGAATCACCGGAACAGGCCTATCGCCAAGCCCTGAAAACCGATCCCACCTCGGCATTCGGCGGAATCATCGCCTTCAACCGCCTGGTGGACGCGGACACCGCCGAGGCCGTGACCAGCCAATTCCTGGAAGTCCTGCTGGCACCCGGCTACACGCCCGAGGCCCTGGCGTTGCTTACCGCCAAGAAGAACGTTCGCGTCCTGAGCGTGCCCCCGGGCCAGTCGCACAACGAGTTCGACGTCAAGCGCGTCGGTGGCGGCTGGCTGGTGCAGACGCCCGACGACCACCACGTCCCCGAAAGCGCGTTCCGCATCGTCACGAAAAAGGCACCCACGGCGCAACAGATGCACGACCTGCGCTTGGCATGGCGCGTGGCGAAATACGTCAAATCCAACGCCATCGTGTTCGCCGGCAACGGCATGACGCTCGGCGTGGGCGCTGGCCAGATGAGCCGGGTCGATTCGGCGCGCATCGCTTCGATCAAGGCGGCCAACGCCGGCCTCAGTCTGGCCGGATCGGCGGCGGCGTCCGACGCCTTCTTCCCATTCCGCGACGGCCTGGACGTCATCGCCGACGCTGGCGCCACATGCGTCATCCAGCCCGGTGGCAGTGTGCGCGACGACGAAGTCATCGCCGCCGCCGACGAGCGCGGCGTGGCCATGGTGCTGACCGGCGCCCGGCACTTCCGCCACTGATCCACGCGACTTTCAGAACGGACAAGTCCCAGCCAATGCGTATCCTCGGCATAGACCCCGGCCTGCGACGGACCGGGTTCGGCGTCATAGACTGCCAGGGTGCGCACTTGCAATATGTCGCCAGCGGCACCATCGCCGTGCCGGCGGATCAGTCGCTGGCGCAACGCCTGAAGGTCATTCTCGACAACGTGCGGGAAATCGTGGCCGACACGCACCCGGACGTGTCAGCCATAGAGAAGGTGTTCGTCAACACCAATCCCGCATCGACGCTGCTGCTGGGCCAGGCCCGTGGCGCGGCGCTGTGCGGGCTGGCCGACAGCGATCTGCCCGTGCACGAATACACGGCCCTGCAGATCAAAAAGGCGGTCGTGGGCAATGGTCATGCAGACAAGACGCAGGTGCAGGAGATGGTCAAGCGCTTGCTGACTCTGAACGGCACCCCCGCCGCGGATTCGGCCGACGCCCTGGCCTGCGCCATTTGTCATGCCCATATCGGGCCGCTGGCCCAGCGCCTGCAAACGGCCGCCGGCCTGCCGGCCAGGCGTGGCGGCGGTCGCCTGCGCGGCGGCCGTCTCATTGGTTGACCGTTCGTGACTGCTGTCTGTTCCAATATGATCCGACCCTAATCCATTTCTGAACAGGATGTTTTCCCGATGATCGGACGAATTCGCGGCACTCTGCTGGAAAAGTCGCCCCCCATGGTCTGCGTGGATGTGGCGGGCGTTGGCTACGAAATCGACGTGCCCATGAGCACGCTGTATGACTTGCCCGAAGCGGGCGCGCAGGTGACACTGTTCACGCATCTGCTCGTGCGGGAGGATGCGCACACGCTGTTCGGCTTCTCCACGGCCGGCCAGCGCTCGGCATTCCGCGCGCTGATCAAGGTCACAGGCATTGGCGCCAGAACGGCCCTCGCGCTCTTGTCGGGCATGACTGTGGATGAACTGGCGAGCGCCGTCACCCAACAGGAAACAGGACGCCTCACACGTGTGCCCGGCATAGGCAAGAAAACGGCCGAGCGTTTGCTGCTGGAACTACGCGGCAAGTTCGGCGCCGACATGGGACGGCACACCGACGCGCCATCGTCGGGGCGCGACGACATTCTGAACGCCTTGCTGTCGCTGGGTTATTCCAGCAGCGAATCCCAGGCGGCGCTGAAAAACCTGCCGCAGGACGTGGACGTGGCGGAAGGCATACGGTTGAGCCTGAAATCGCTGGCCAAGTGAACGGGCGGGCATGTGCGAACCGTTGCAAGACGCGGCGCCGACATTACCACGGTACCGTTGGGTGCGCGAGACACAAACACTGTTATCATATACAGTGAAAATACTGGAACGAGCCGGGCGGAGTCAGGCGCCGGCCTTGAGCAGTCCACTCAAGCACTGAACGCATCGGTGTCCCACCACTGAACGGTAAAATCCCGGCAATTCCACCAGACATCATTCCCGCCATGGCCATACATTCCGATTCGCTTTCAGGCGCCGCCGCCCCGGAACGGATCGTCGCCCCCCAAGCCGCCTCGCCCAACGAAGAGTCCATCGAACGGGCGCTGCGCCCCCGGGCTTTTGGCGACTACGTCGGGCAAGACCGTGTGCGCGAACAATTGGAAATCTTCATCTCGGCGGCCCGCAACCGCCAGGAAAGCCTGGATCACGTCCTGCTCTTCGGCCCTCCGGGGCTGGGCAAGACCACCCTGGCCCACATCGTCGCCCACGAAATGGGCGTGCAATTGCGCCAAACGTCGGGCCCCGTGCTGGAACGCGCCGGCGACCTCGCCGCGCTGCTGACCAATCTCGAAAAAAACGACGTTCTCTTCATTGACGAAATACACCGGTTGTCACCGGTCGTCGAAGAAATCCTCTACCCCGCGCTGGAAGACTACCAGATCGATATCCTCATCGGTGAAGGCCCGTCGGCGCGCAGCGTCAAGATCGACCTGCAGCCCTTCACCCTGGTCGGCGCCACCACGCGGGCCGGCATGTTGACCAACCCTTTGCGTGACCGCTTCGGCATCGTCGCCCGACTCGAGTTCTACAACACAACAGACCTCGCGCGCATCGTCACGCGCAGCGCCCATTTGCTCAACGCCGACACCACCGCCGAAGGCGCCCATGAAATCGCGCGGCGCGCCCGCGGCACACCGCGTATCGCCAACCGCCTGCTGCGACGCGTGCGGGACTACGCCGAGGTCAAGGCCAATGGCCGCATCGACGCCCGCATCGCCAACGCCGCATTGTCCATGCTGGAAGTCGACCCGCAGGGGCTGGATCTCATGGACCGCAAGCTGCTCGATGCCATCGTCCACAAATTCGACGGCGGCCCGGTGGGGGTCGACAGCCTGGCCGCCGCCATCGGCGAAGAACGCGACACCATCGAAGATGTCATCGAACCGTACCTCATCCAGAACGGCTACCTGCAGCGCACCGCGCGCGGCCGCATCGCCACCCAGTCCACCTGGCGCCACCTCGGGCTCACGCCGCCAGCGGCACCTGCCACACCCGATCTATTCGAATGAACAGCCCCGGGAGGCCCGAGAAAATCGCGGAGCGATCCCGCTGATCGACCGCAGCCGCTTTCACGCACCGCCCGCGCCGACACAACGCAGCAACTGCGCACCATAGGCATCGAGCTTGCGCGCGCCGACGCCGCTCACCCGAGCC
>DASTNK010000047.1:0-18901 GCA_035720945.1 Burkholderiaceae bacterium | reverse complement strand
GAGCGGGTCGGTTCCCGAGGCGGTCGCGGGCTTGGCGGTGGTCATCCTGGCGATCCTGGGTTTGGCGGGTGTCAGCCCAACGTTTCTGGTGGCGATCGCCACCATCGTGTTCGGGGTCGAATTGTTGCTGAATGGGGCGTCCACAATGTCTGATCTGGGCCGGGTCCTGGGTCAGGAAGGCGAGACCGAGATGTTGGACGGATCGGCCGTCAACGGGTTGTCGATGGTGTTTCTTGCTGGCGTGGCCGGCATAGTGCTGGGGATTCTGGCGCTGCTTGAAGTGTCGTCGGCTCATCTGGTCGCCATCGCCGCGATCGCTTTTGGCGGTGCGCTGCTTGTCAGCAGTAATGCCGACATGCGGATCCGGATGCTCGAGACAGCTTCTCACATGCACAGTCGCGCCGGTACGGAACTGGCCGAGGGCGTTGCGTCCGATGGCGCTGGCATGCAGACGATGTCCGGCCTGACCGCCGTTGTCCTGGGGATTCTCGCCCTGGCTGGCTTTGCTTCGGTCACGCTCGTGCTGGTCGCCTTGTTGACCATGAGCGGCTACGCCGTGATGTCCAGTGGCTTCATCAGCGGCAGTCTATTGCGGGCGTTCGGGATGGGTACGCAGCACGCGCATCATCATATGTGACACACTGCGGTCGTCTTGTTGCCTCAATATTGAGCGGTTGTCGGGGGCCGGATCGGGAATTCGATCCGGCCCCCGCTTTGTCATCGACGCAGCTTGGCGAACGCGGCCGCCATGGCTCCCGTGTTCGTCGGCTCGGCCGGGCGGTCCGATCGCCGCCGCGCCGCCGTTGTGCCGCCCGTGCCACGCTCTGTGGCGCGGCGCGCGGGGGGGGCGTCATCGTTAAGCCGCATGGTGAGCGCGATGCGTTTGCGCGCCACGTCCACTTCCTGAACCTTGACTTTCACCGCCTGGCCGACACGCACGACGTCGCGTGGATCCTTCACGTACTGCTCGGCCAGTGCCGAAATATGCACCAGGCCGTCCTGATGAACGCCGATGTCGACGAAAGCACCGAAATTGGCCACGTTGGTGACCACCCCTTCCAGGAGCATGCCGACGCGCAGATCCTGGAGTGTGTCGACACCTTCCATGAAGGTGGCGGTCTTGAATTCCGGCCGGGGATCACGCCCCGGCTTTTCCAGTTCGGTGAAGATGTCCTTGACGGTGGGCAGGCCAAAGCGATCGTCGGTGAATTCAGAGGGTGACAAGCCCTTGAGCGAACCAGGCTGCTTCATGGCGCGGCTTGCGTCCAGATTGATCTTCTTGAGGATGCGCTCTGCGACCGGATAGGCCTCGGGGTGCACCGACGACGCATCCAGCGGGTTGTCGCCGTTGAGGATGCGCAGGAACCCCGCCGCTTGCTCGAAGGCCTTCGCGCCGAAGCGTGAGACGTCGAGCAATGTCTTTCGATTGGCGAATGCCCCGTGCTCGTCGCGCCAGGCCACGATGTTCCGCGCCAACAAAGTGTTGAGTCCCGAGACTCTGGCCAGCAACGGTGCCGATGCCGTATTGACGTCCACACCCACGGCGTTGACGCAGTCCTCCACCACCGCATCGAGCGCGCGCGCGAGTTCGCGCTGGTTGACGTCATGTTGATACTGCCCCACTCCAATGGCCTTGGGTTCGATCTTCACCAATTCCGCGAGAGGGTCCTGAAGGCGTCGCGCGATGGAGACGGCACCGCGCAGGGTGACGTCCAGGTCGGGGAACTCGTGCGCGGCGAGTTCCGAAGCGGAGTACACCGACGCCCCCGCTTCCGATACGACGACGCGTGTCAGGGCGGGCTCGGGGAACCGCGCGTGCATGTCGGCGACGAGCTTCTCGGTTTCCCGTGAGGCGGTGCCGTTGCCGATGGCCACCAGCTCGACATCGTGGCGGCGGGCCAGAGCCGCGAGCGTGTTCATCGCTCCTTCGCGGTCGCGCCGCGGCTCGAATGGGTAGACGGTTGCGGTGTCGAGCAGTTTCCCGGTGGCGTCGATGATGGCGACCTTGACGCCGGTGCGTATGCCGGGATCCAGGCCCATGACCGACTTGGGCCCCGCCGGCGCCGCCAGCAGGAGGTCCTTGAGATTGGCGGCGAACACGCGGATGGCTTCGTGCTCGGCGCTTTCACGCAGGCGTGTCACGAACTCGGTTTCGAATGCCGACAGCAATTTGACGCGCCACGTCCAGCGGCACGCGTCGCCCAGCCACACGGCGCGTGGTGGATCATCCGCCGCGAAGCCGGCGTCTATGTCGAGCACCCTGGCGATGCGTTCAACGCACGGGTGGGGCGTGAGGGCATCGAGCGCTGGTTCCAGGCCGATGCGCAAGTCGAGAACGCCTTGCTGGCGTCCGCGCAACAAGGCCAGAACACGGTGCGAAGGAAGGGAGCGCAGTGCTTCGCTGAAATCAAACCAGTCGCGGAAGTTGTTGCCGTCGTTTTCCTTGCCGTCGACAACCTTGGAATAGAGTTGTCCCGCGTTCCATAGGTATTCCCGGAGGTCGGCGAGCAGATCGGCGTTCTCGGCGAAGCGCTCCGCGAGAATGTCGCGCGCGCCGTCCAGCGCCGTTTTCGCGTCGGGAATCGATGCTTCTGGGTTCAGGTAGGCCACAGCGAGCTTGGACGGATCGCAGCCGCGTTCGGCGAGAATGGCGTCGGCCAGCGGCTCCAGCCCGGCTTCGCGCGCGATTTGGGCGCGTGTGCGGCGTTTTGGCTTGTAAGGCGCGTAAAGGTCCTCGAGGCGTTGCTTGGTGTCGGCCGCCTTGATGTCCCGTTCCAGATCGGCCCCGAGCTTTCCCTGCTGGTGGACTGATTCGAGGATCGCCTGGCGGCGTTCCTCGAGTTCGCGCACGTAGATGAGGCGAACCTCCAGGTTGCGCAGCACGGTGTCGTCCAGTCCGCCAGTGGCTTCCTTGCGATAGCGCGCGATGAACGGCACCGTGGCACCGCCGTCGAGCAGTTCGACCGTCGCGGCGACCTGTTGTGGCCGCACGTTCAGCTCGTTGGCCAGCAGTGCGACAATACGCGCGGGATCGGTGTCAAACGATGGCGCGGCGGCATCAGTCCGCGTCGGGGTGGATGTTTCGGTCATGAAATCGGAGAATGAGGCACGGTCAAGCGGGGCATTTTGCCACAAGCGGACAGTTGACGTCGGCCGACACGGTTATCATGACGTGTGATTCCTTGAGGTTTTATGACAGGCCGTATCCGGCCGCGCCTTCATGCTTCTGCAAGAACTGTCCGATATTTTCGCCGCCGACGGGCCCATCGCCTCCGCCATCCCCAACTATCGCCCGCGGCAGGCGCAACTGGAGCTGGCCCAGGCGATAGAAGAGACGATGCGCGAGCGCGCCACGCTGGTGGCCGAGGCCGGTACGGGCACCGGCAAGACCTGGGCATATCTCGTGCCGGCCTTCCTGGGTGGCGGCAAGGTGTTGATTTCCACCGGTACCCGCACTTTGCAGGATCAGTTGTTTCGGCGCGATGTGCCACGGCTGCGCGACGCGCTGGCGCTGCCGGTGGCCGCGGCGTTGCTCAAGGGCCGGGGCAATTATGTCTGCCACTACCATCTGGGGCGTCTGGCCGGTGATGAGCGAGCCCTCAAATCACGCGCCGAAGTCACTCAGTTGCGCCGTATCCAAGAGTTCGCCGTTCATACGAAAACCGGCGACAAGGCTGAACTCGCCTCCGTGCCCGAAGAGGCCGACATCTGGAGCCGCGTCACCTCGACTCGCGAGAACTGTCTGGGCCAGGACTGCCCGCACGTGCGCGACTGCTTTGTGCTGAAGGCTCGCCGGGAGGCGCAGGAGGCGGATCTGATCGTGGTCAATCATGCGCTGTTCATGGCGGATCTGGCATTGCGCGAAGAAGGGATCACCGATCTTCTACCCGAGGTCGAGACGGTTGTCTTCGATGAGGCGCACCAGCTTCCCGACGTGGCGACCCGGTTTCTGGGTACCAGTGTGTCTTCGCACCAGCTGCTGGATCTGGCGCGCACGATGCAGGCGGCGGGCCTGGCGCATGCCCGGGAAGCGACGAATTGGGGGGAGGCGGGGCGGAGTCTGGAGCAGGCGACCAGCGAGCTGCGACTGGCGGCGGCCCCCGTGGAAAGGCTCCCTGGCCGGCGCGCCACTTTCCAGGCCATACCCGAATCGCATCAGTTCGACCAGGCGCTGTTCGCATTGCTTGAAAGGCTCGATCACTGCGCGGCGCTGCTTGGCGCAGTGGCGCAGGCACATCCCGACCTGGACACCGCGCTCAAAACGTGCCTGGACATTCGTGCCCGGTTGTTTCGTTGGTCGCAACCAGATCGCGACGGCCACGATGCCTTGGCCGCCTCGATGCAGGCGGCGGACTCCGAAGAGGCCGCACCCCCGATGGGCCCGGCTGTGCGCTGGGTGGAAGCGGGCACGCATTTTCTGCGCCTGCACAGCGCGCCGCTGTCAGTGGCAAATGTTTTTTCCCGGTATCGACGCCGCAACCAGGCCTGGATCCTGACGTCGGCCACGCTGTCGGTGCAAGGCCGTTTCGATTATTTTGTCGGCCAGCTCGGACTCGAGGACGCGGAGACGCGCCGTTGGGAGTCACCGTTCGATTACGCCACCCAGGGTGTGCTGTTCGTCCCCAAAGGGCTGCCCGTGCCCGGGAGCCCGCTGTTCAACGAGCGGTTCGTGCAGGTGTTGGTGCCGGTGATTCAAGCCTGTGGAGGCGGTGTGCTGGTGTTGTGCACGACGCTTCGGGCCGTGGATCATATCGCCGAATTGCTTCGTGACGCATTCGACGAGGCTGGCATCGAGCGCGTCGTCCTGCGTCAAGGCGATGGTTCGCGCCGTATCCTGCTTGACCGGTTTCGCTCCGAAAGCAATGTGGTGCTGGTCGGCAGCGCCAGTTTCTGGGAAGGGGTGGACGTGCCCGGTAATGCCCTGACACTGGTTGCGATCGACAAGCTGCCCTTCGCCCCGCCTGATGATCCCGTGCTCGAGGCCCGGCTGAATCTGTGTCGGTCGAACGGCGGAAACCCGTTCGTGGAATTCCAGTTGCCCGAAGCCGCCTTGTCGCTCAAGCAGGGGGCGGGCCGACTGATTCGTTCGGAAACCGATTGGGGTGTGTTGATGGTGGGGGACGGCAGGCTGGTCGACAAGCCGTATGGCCGACAGCTATGGCGAGGGCTGCCGCCATTCGCCCGCACGCGTGACGCTGATCAGGTCGTGGCGTTCCTGCGGGAGCGGAGTGCCGCGCACCCTGCTTGAGACTCATTCAGCGGCATTGCCACCGCCCGCAGGCGGCGAGCCCAGGCGCAAGGTCAGGTGGAGGAACCGACCAGACAGCACATCAGAACCAGTTGATGGGGTTCCAGTAGTCGACCGGCGGGTTGAGCCCCTGTTTATAGTATTTGCTGTTCGGGAAGTTCTTGTCCAACACCCGTTTGGCATCGCTTTGCAGCTTGGTCAGCCCCAGCTTGCCGTACGACAAGTACATGATGTAGAGGGCTTTCTCGGCGATGGGCACGCCCTGGAAGTCGGTGATGACTTTCTGTGCGCGATTGGCTGCGGCCACGTACGCGCCACGCTGATAATAGTATTGGGCGACGTCGACCTCGTGCTGGGCGATCGTGCTGACCAGCCACACGACCCGCTGTTTCGCGTCTTTCGTGTAGGGGCTGTTGGGGTAGCGCTTGATCAGTTCGTTGAATGCCGCATACGACTCGCGCAAGCCTTTGGGGTCCCGTTCACTGGGATCCTGCTGGGTGATGCGGGTGAAGGCGGCGCTGGGTGGCGTGAAGGTGACCAGCCCCTTCAGGTAGAGCATGTAATCAGTGCCCGGGTGGTTCGGGTATTGCTGTTGAAACCGGTCGATTGCCGCAAGGGCCTGTTCGGGTTCTTGATCCTTCCAGTCCACGTAGGCCAGATCGATGAGTGATTGCTGAGCGTATATGCCGAATGGGTAGCGCGATTCGATGGCTTCCAGACGGGTGCGGGCGTCCTTCCAGTTGGCGTCGCTCATTTGCGCCCGTGCGTCTTTGTACAGCTTGGGGGCGCTCCAACCGGCGGTGGGGTCGTGTTCGCCCTTGAAGGAGCTGCAGCCGGCAATGACTGCTGCAGCGGCTAGAACGAGCATAAATTGCGCGAACCGCCTGAAGCCGGCGAAGCGGGATGTGTCGGTAACGGTGCGGGTCACGAAAGCGTCCTTGGTGTTAGCATGCAGGGCAGATTATATGATTTGTCGCCATGCCTGACACAGATACTTCCGCTGACAGCGTCCCCGAGGCTGTCCCGCTCCAGTTCCAGGTGTCGTTGCGGGCCCTGCCCGAGCGGCTGGACAAGGTTTTGGCGGGGCTTCTGCCGGATCACTCGCGCAGTCGGTTGCAAACCTGGATAGGCGCTGGGCATGTGCTGGTCAATGGCCTGCCGGGCAAGATCCGGCAGATGATCAATCCCGGTGACCGCATCCTGGTCTGGGAGCAAGTGGCGCCCGAATCGCTGGCGTTCTCGCCCGAGCCGGTCGATTTCGAAGTCGTCGATCAAAGCAGCGACTGGATCGTCGTGAACAAGCCCGCCGGGCTGGTCACGCATCCGGGGGCGGGAAACTGGCACGGCACATTGCTCAACGGCTTGCTGTATCGGTTCCCGGAACTTCTGTCGGTGGCGCGCGCGGGGATTGTGCATCGGCTGGACAAGGATACGTCGGGGCTGCTGGTGGTGGCGCGCAACGAGAAAACACAAACCCATCTGGTGCGCCAGTTGCAGCAGCGTACCGTGCATCGCGAGTATGTCGCCCTGGTGCATGGCGTGGTGGCCGCCGCGGGTAGAGTGGAGCGCGACATCGGCCGCGATCCCCGGGTGCCGGTGCGCATGACGGTGGACCGCCCCATCGCGCCCAAGCCCGCGGTCACGCACTTCGCGCCGCGCCGCAGCGGGGAGGTCGAGGACGGCGAGGTGCTCACCGAGATCGAGTGTCGGCTCGAAACCGGCCGCACACATCAGATTCGCGTGCATCTGGCCAGCCTCGGCCATCCGCTGGTGGCCGACACGCTTTATGGAGGGCGCCAGGTGGCGGGCGCCACCCGACAGCTTTTGCATGCCCGCGCGCTCAGTTTCGACGATTTTTCCACTGGTCGCCGCGTGGATATCCGGATTCCGCTGGCGTCGGATTTTCAACAGATTCTGGAGAGAGTGGCATGGAACACATGAATCCCGCGGATGACACAGGCTCCGGCGGGGCGGATCTTCTGGCCGGCCTTGATCTCGTGTCAGGGCTCTCCTGGCCGGGTGTGCGCTATTTTTCCACCACCCGCGCGGGTGGCATGAGTCATGGCGCGTTCGCGTCGCTGAACCTGGGAGCGCACACACGCGACGATCCCGCCAGCGTACGGGAGAATCGGCGCGCATTGCGCCGCGTGTTGCCGGATGAGCCGTTGTGGTTGGAGCAGGTGCACGGCAGCGACGTGCTGGATGCGGATGCGTGGCTTGCCGAGCGCGGCTCGGCACCTACGGCGGATGCCGCCGTGACGGCCCAGCCCGGTCGTGTGCTCGCCATCATGACGGCTGATTGCCTGCCGGTAGTCTTGTCCGACCTGGACGGCACCGTGCTCGGTGTGGCGCATGCGGGATGGCGGGGGCTCGCGGGGTCCGTGCTCGAGCACACCGTGGCGCGCATGCGGTCCGCGCGACCTCGCGCGGGGTCGCTTCGCGCCTGGGTCGGCCCCGCCATCAGCCAGCGCCATTTTGAGGTGGGACATGACGTTTATACGGCCTTCGTCGACCAGGATCCGGGGGTTCGCATGTATT
Organism: Burkholderiaceae bacterium; assembly: GCA_035720945.1. GTDB lineage: Bacteria > Pseudomonadota > Gammaproteobacteria > Burkholderiales > Burkholderiaceae_B > SCQX01. The sequence continues at coordinate 11,115 of DASTNK010000047.1, read as the reverse complement.
TCGTCCGCAGCCCGGTCTCGTCGAAATGGTTGGCCGATCTTCCTTCGATCGCGCGCCATCGGCTGTGGCGCGCCGGTGTCGAGGACGTCGAACTGAGCCACTATTGCACATACGGCCAGGCCGATCTGTTCTATTCCTATCGTCGGGCCAGCGACACTGGGCGCTTCGCCACATTGGCGTGGCTGCGGCCCGATGGGGCCTGACTGTGTGGGTTGGCCTGTGGTGGTGATGCCGGGGCTTACCCTGACTTACCCTGATTGACACCATTTCAATTGCCCCCCACCATTGACTCAAAAGAGTTCAACACAAAGGTGTACAACGTGGGCGCCCCGTCTTTTTCAGAATGGCCTGTCCCGACCAGCATTCCGCCGGTCAAGCTGGCGGAAATCCAGGCCGAGTTCTCACGGGAATGGTCGCGCATCACGTCCGAAGCGCAGCGCGGTGTGCTGGGCGCGCCGCTCGATGCGCGGTTCTCGGCGCAGCCGTGGCAGGCCAACCCCGCCCACTTGCTCACCGCGCATCTCTATCTGCTGTCCGCGCGCGCCATGGTTCAAATGGTCGAGGCCGCCCGTGTGCCAGAGGCCGTGCGCCGTCGGTTGCGGTTCTCGGCCATGCAATGGGTCGACGCCGCGTCACCCGCCAATTTCCTTGCCACCAATCCCGAAGCGCTCGAGGCTCTCATCGCCAGTCATGGCCAGACGCTTCAGCGAGGCATCGGGAAACTATTCGATGATCTGAAGAGAGGGCGGGTTTCGCAAACCGATGAAACCCATTTCCGTGTGGGCGAAAACGTGGCCACCACGCCGGGGGCGGTGGTCTTCGAGAACAAGCTGTTCCAGCTTATCCAGTACGCGCCACTCACCGAAAAAACGCATCGGAAACCGCTGGTGATGGTGCCGCCTTGCATCAACAAGTTCTACATCCTCGATCTGCAGCAGCGGAACTCATTCGTGCGCTATGCGGTCGAGCAAGGCTTCACGGTCATGCTCGTATCCTGGCGCAACCCCCTGCCGACCGATACCGATGGGGCTGACACCGCCACATGGGCCGATTATCTGCAGGACGGCGTGTTGCGCGCCCTCGATGTCGCCGCATCGATCACGGGCCAGGAGCAAGTCAATGCGCTGGGGTTCTGTGTCGGCGGCACACTGCTGGCCTCGGCGCTTGCGCTTGCCAGGGCGCGAGGGCGCAATCCCGTCGGCGCTCTCACGTTGCTGACCACACTGCTTGATTTTCACGATACCGGGGTGCTGGACGTGTTTGTCGACGAATCCCATGCCCAGATGCGCGAATGTCAGCTCGGGCAGGGGGGGTTGATGTCCGCGCGCGAACTCGCCACGACGTTTTCATTCCTTCGGCCCAACGAACTCGTCTGGAATTACTTCGTCAACAATTATCTCAAAGGCGAAGAACCGCCAGCCTTCGACCTGCTTTTCTGGAATGCCGACGGCACCAATCTGCCGGGGCCGTTCTTCTGCTGGTATTTCCGCAATACCTATCTCGAAAACAAACTCAAGATTCCAGGCGGGGTTCGGGTGGCCGATCAGGCGCTCGATCTCAGCGCCCTGGACATGCCGGCCTATGTTTTCGGTTCGCGCGAAGATCATATCGTTCCCTGGCGCAGCGCCTACGCCAGCACCGACATTCTGCGCGGTCCCCTGCGTTTCGTCCTGGGCGCCTCCGGCCACATCGCCGGTGTCATCAATCCCCCCGCCAAGAAAAGACGCCACTACTGGACGCACGCACGAACCTACACCCACGCCGACATTCCGGCCGATCCCGACGCCTGGCTGGCGCATGCCGACCAGCACGAGGGCAGCTGGTGGCCCGACTGGAGCCAATGGTTGGCTTCCCATGGCGGTGAATTGGTGCGCGCGCGGTCCAGGCTGGGCAACGCGCGCCACAAACCCATTGAACAGGCTCCCGGCCGCTATGTCGCCGTCAGAGCTGTATGACGCCGGCACAGCGGTCCGGCCCGGCGCTGAAATGGGAAGCGGTTTCGCGTGTCATGCCGGTCCGTCCCATCGTGGTATGCGACCGGGTGTAATTTTGTCTAGGAGGCGGTGATGAGTGGAAAACTGGCTTATGTGACGGGGGGCATGGGTGGGATCGGCACCTCGATCTGCCAGCGCCTGGCCAAAGAAGGTTATAACGTGGTGGCGGGATGTGGGCCGAGCCGCAATTTCAAGCAATGGCTTGAAGAGCAGGCGGCGTTGGGCTACAAGTTCCATGCTTCGGTCGGGAATGTCTCCGACTGGGAATCCACCGTGCAGGCGTTCGAGCATATCAAGAAGGATTTCGGTACGGTGGACGTCCTGGTCAATAACGCGGGCATCACGCGCGACGGCATGTTCCGTAAAATGACCCGTGAAGACTGGCGCGCGGTGATCGACACCAACCTCAACAGTTTGTTCAACGTCACCAAGCAAGTGATCGACGATATGGTCGGCAACCAGTGGGGGCGTATCATCAACATCAGTTCGGTCAATGGCCAGAAAGGCCAGTTCGGCCAGACCAACTATTCCACCGCCAAGGCGGGCATACATGGTTTCACCATGGCGCTGGCCCAGGAAGTGGCGTCCAAGGGTGTCACCGTCAACACGATATCGCCGGGATATATCGGTACAGACATGGTCCGGGCCATTCGTCCCGACGTGCTTGAAAAAATCGTGGGCACGATTCCGGTGCGCCGTCTGGGCACGCCCGAGGAAATCGGTTCGATGGTCGCCTGGCTGGCATCCGATGACGCCGGGTTTGCCACAGGCGCCGATTTTTCGCTGAACGGTGGTCTGCACATGGGCTGATTCCCCACGGCGTGGTTCCGGTATCATCGTCCCTACGATGGCACCTTCGGTGAAGCGTCGCGGCGTCCCATGAATAATGGGCGCCCGATGCTTTTCAATTTCGATCCTGGATAGGCATACCGAATTACTGACATGACACAAACCCAATCGTCCGTTTCCATCCGCCTGATCAAAAAGTACCCTAATCGTCGCCTGTACGACACGCAGACCAGCACCTACATCACGTTGTCAGATGTCAAGCAACTGGTGCTCGACAATGCGGCTTTCCAGGTGGTTGACGCCAAATCCGGCGATGACCTCACCCGTAGCATCCTGCTGCAGATCATCCTTGAAGAGGAAAGCGGCGGAGTGCCTATGTTCTCAGCCACGGCGCTGTCCCAGATCATCCGGTTCTACGGCCACGCCATGCAGGGTGTGATGGGAACGTTCCTGGAGAAGAACATCCAGGCATTCATGGACATCCAGGAACGTGTTGCCGAGCAGTCGAAGGGGGTGTACGGCGGGCAGTTCGGGCCCGAGGCATGGGCGCAATTCATGAACGTGCAAACGCCTATCCTGCAGAACATGATGAACAACTATATCGACCAGAGCAAGAATCTATTCGTGCAAATGCAGGACCAGATGCAGGATCAGACCCGCTCGATGTTCTCCACCTTTCCGTTCAAGCCGGCTGAACCCAAAAAATAGGCTGGTGCGCCCACGCGCCGGCGGGTGGTCAAAGTTCAATCGGGTGATTCGGGTGATTCGGGTGGCGTGGGGTCGGCGCCGCTTGGCCCGGTCTGTCGATATGGGGTGTGTCGACGCAACATCTCGGCGTATTCCCGCATGGCTGGCGTCTCGCGTTGCAGATAGCGCTCTATCGCGGCGGCGTAGCGTTGATCCCGTATCCAATGGGCCGAACAGGTTTCCACGGGAATCAGGCCGCGGGATAACTTGTGCTCTCCTTGCGCGCCACCTTCGAAAACCGGAATCCCCTCTTCGATGCAAAACCTGATCGCCTGCGTGTAGCAGGTTTCGAAGTGGAGCCCGGGTACGAACCGGACGGTTCCCCAGTAGCGTCCATACAGGGCCGTACCGCCACGCAGGTTCAGTGCGGTGGCAATTGGTTCGCCGTTCAGTTCCGCGACGATCAGGACCAGGGTCTCGGGCATGTCGCGGCGCAGACGCTGGAAGAACGCGTCATTGAGATACGGGGGATTGCCGTGCTCAAGATAGGTGTGGTTGTAGCATCGGACAAAAAAGCGCAGAGCGCGGTCGTCGATCTGGCTCCCACGCAGCCAGCGGAATCGTATGCCGGCTTCAGTCACTTTTTTCGTATCCTGCCGGATTTTTTTTCTCTTGGGTTGGCTCAGGCTGGCCAGGAATTCGTCAAATGTTCTGTGCCCATGATTAAACCAGTGAAACTGGATGTTTTCCCTGAACATGAAGCCAGCGGCGGCCAAAGCGACACGGTCGTCTTCTGACGGAAACAGAATATGCAGTGACGACAGTCCGTTGTCGCGCGCCAGGGCGATGGCCTGGCGCGCCAGTAGGGCACGGTCCTCCGGATTGTGAGCGAGAATGCGCGGCCCCCGGACAGGGGTGAAGGGTATGGCGCCGAGCAGCTTGGGGTAATAGTCTAGTCCGTGTTCGGCGAAAGCCTGTGCCCAGGCGAAATCAAACACATATTCGCCACGGGAATGTGACTTGAGATAAAGCGGCATGGCGCCCGCCAAGTGGCCGTCGCGCCTGAGCAGCAGATAATGCGGCGCCCACCCCGTGTGCGATGTGGCACAGCCTGCCTCTTCCAGCGCCAGCAGATATTCGTGGCGCAGGAATGGGTGATCGCCTGCCAGCGCATTCCAGTGGCCAGCGGTGATGTCGGCAAGGTGGCGAGCGAGCTGAAAGGAATCAGTCAATTTCGTGAGTCCGGGCGTTGGCTTGACGTGCAAGACTGGCAGTGCCGCGGTGTTGCGCGGTGACAGCGCGCAGGGTTGCCGCTGTTGCATTCATTGCCCGTGGATGGTGTAATGGTAACCTGATCAGTGATTGCAATGCGAGCCGCGCCAATAATCGCAGCCGTCTGGCAGCCCAAGATCGTGGCATGGCATGTTTTGGTGGCCCGCCAACCCGGAAGCCCAATCCGAATGGGGTGTTCCCTCGGTGGCGTGGTGATGCCGGTATCCGCCGCGATGGGCAGGCAAATAATTTAACGCCGAATAAATTTTCAGCGCACCCCCGAGCTTGGAGTGGGGACGTGGCCGGATGTGTGTCATGGCGTTTGCCCATGCAATTCCCCGGCCATGCGGTTCCCCTGTGCGGTTCCCCAAGGTTGGTTTCTTGAATTTGTTCCTCGAGTTTGCTCGACGACCTGGATGCGGTCGTCAAGCTGCCCGAATAATGCTCTTTGATGTTCCGGGAACGCCTCGTCAGTGATGTGCGGGCCTCTCCGCCGGTGTCTCTGCTGGCTTTGTTGGTGCTCCCTTTGTTGGCGCCTCTTGTTGGTCCTCTTGTTGGTCCTCTTGTTGGCGTTCCTCTTACTGGTGTCCCTTTGTCGGCACCCAGATGGCGCCAACTGGCGTCCCGGCTGGCGTCAGGCTGGGCATCACGATTGGCGTCCTTTATTGGCGTTTTTATCGGCGTCCTTGATTAGCTTCCTTGATTGGCGTTTTTTCAGTCCGCTCGTTCGACCGTGGCACCCTTCCTGGCAGAGGCGGGTGTGCCGAATGTCTACCGAATGTCGGAACAATGGAAAGCATGGATCGTATTTTTCTGGAAATGCAAGCATGACTCGCGCCCGCCCCATGAATGGCGCGTTTGCGCACGTGCGTGGCCGGCGCGGGCATGGCGTCATGGTTTTTGCGCCACGGGCGCGCACTCGTGGCGAAACCGCTGGCCAAAACCACCGCTGGTTAAAACCGCTTGTTAAAACGAAACCGGCCGCTGCATGGTTGCAAGCGGCCGGTTCTGGGAACTGGTTGCGGGGGCAGGATTTGAACCTACGACCTTCGGGTTATGAGCCCGACGAGCTGCCAGACTGCTCCACCCCGCGTCTGGAAAGAAAGCTATTTTAGACTTGATTTGAAGTTTATGCAAACTGGCGGGCATGGCCCCCTTCACGAATGACAGAAACCGAGATGATCCGAGTGCTGGAAACCGCGCTGTTGTGCGCCGACCAGCCTATGCCCTTGTCCGAATTGCGGGTCTTGTTCCCTCCGCCGCAGGAAATTTCCAATGACGATCTCAGGCGGCTGCTTGCGTTGTTGCAGCTCGACTGGACGGATAAAGGGCTGGAGTTGCGCAATCTGGCCACCGGTTGGCGGTTCCAGAGTCGTCCGGAGATGCAGCGGTACCTGGAGCGCCTCAATCCGGACAAGACCCCCCGCTATTCGCGAGCCGTTCTGGAAACGTTGGCCATCATTGCCTGGCGTCAGCCCGTCACACGCGGCGACATCGAAGACATACGGGGCGTGACCGTGTCGTCGCAGATCGTCAAGACTTTGGAGGACCGTGGGTGGATTGAGGTCCTTGGACACCGCGATGCCCCCGGGAAACCGGCATTGCTGGGTACGACGCGGCGGTTTCTGGACGATCTCGGCCTCAAGGCGCTCGACGAACTGCCGGCGCTGGAATCACGGGAAGAGGCGGCTGCGTTGGCTGGGTTGGATCTGGGGGATTTGCCTATCGAGGTCGTGGGAATGACGGGGGTCGAGGCTTCCGATGAATCCCCGGAGTCAGGCAGGGCGAACGACGAGGACGATACGCTGAATGCGTCGGTCGGGACGGGTTCAGGAACGTCTGGAGAGAGCGCAACCGTCGCATGGACCGATGATGGGGAGGCGGACGCCCCTATGTCACCGCCGTCGGATAGTGTCGATGTGCCCGATCCGGAGCCGGACACGTCACCAGTACTGAGCAGCGTCGCCGATGATGCGGGGGCGTCGACGCGGGATGGTGAGTGGCTGGCGGACCCGGGTAGAGCGGAATAATTGGAATAAAGAATAACGATACGGAGTATTTTGAAGAAAATGAGTGAATCAGAACAGCACAATGACACAATGGTCGGCGCATCGGTCGAAGGCGCCACACCCGAGTCCACCGAGGGGAAGCCAGGCTCGCCGCGCGGGCGCGGACGCAAACTCAGGACGCCATTTCGTCGGCGGCGGGGCGATGCCGTGGCAAGCGGGGCGCAGGATGCGTCCGAGGCGGTACCGGATGCTCCTCCGCCCGTGACGTCTCGCAAACCCCGGGCTCGCAAGGCGGTCGTGCGCGACAATGTTGGTGAAAAAGATGCGGAACAGGCGTTGGCGTACCTGGCCAACGAAGCACGGCTTGAGCAGCGCCTGGGTAAATATCTGAACAGCGACGCGGTGACGCCGAAGCTACACAAGGTTTTGGCCGAAGCCGGCGTGGGCTCGCGCCGCGAAATGGAAGAACTCATCGTGGCCGGCCGGGTGTCCGTCAATGGCGAGCCAGCCCATATTGGTCAGCGTGTGGCCGCCAGCGACGTGGTGAAGGTGAATGGGCGTGTGGTGGCACGCGTCAATACGCATAAGCCGCCTCGCGTCATTCTCTATCACAAGCCGGCCGGTGAGATAGTCAGCCATGATGATCCGGCCGGGCGGGCCAGCGTGTTTGCGCGCCTGCCGAAGGTCCGGATCGGAAAATGGCTGTCGGTGGGGCGTCTGGATCTGAACACCGAGGGGTTGCTGATACTCACCACTTCGGGGGATCTGGCCAACCGGCTGATGCATCCGCGTTATGGCGCGGAGCGGGAATACGCTGTGCGGATATTGGGGGAGCTGACTGACGAGCAGCAGGCCAGCCTGACCTCGGGTGTCGACCTGGATGATGGCCCGGCGCATTTTGGCTCACTGACGTTCCTCGGTGGCGAGGGGAGCAATCGCTGGTACCGTGTGACGCTCAAAGAGGGGCGTAATCGCGAGGTCCGCCGCATGTTCGAGACAGCGGGGGTGACGGTCAGCCGTCTCATCCGTACGCGCTTTGGCGAAGTGGTGTTGCCGCGTGATCTGCGTCGCGGTCGCTGGGACGAGCTCGAGCCGACGATGGTGACGGCGTTGATGGTCCAGCTGGGTCTGATTCACGACGATGATGACGGCGTCGGTGCCAAAGCGGGGCGGTCGCGCCAGCCCGCGTCACACGACAGTGCCCTGCCCCCGGGGTTCGGCACGATGGAGCGCAATGGCATGAACGGCGCTCGTATCGGCCGCCGCGGGAAGCTCTCCGGAGGCCGGAGTGGTCAAGTCAGCTCTGAACACACTTACCCGTCCGACCCTTACGGGACCGGGGTGATGTTCAGCGGAGGATTGGCCAACGGTCATCCGGACGGTGGCAAGGCGAAAAAGGGCGGCGGGCGCCCGAAGCGGGGCGCGGCGCCAAAAGGCCCGCAGGAATCGCGTCCGGCTCGAAAGACGGGGCGGCCGAAGAACGGGCAGGAAACCGGATCCCAGCCATCAAAAGGGGGGCGGGGCAAATCGACGCCGAAGCGCTCCGCCGATTGGCAGCCGCGCGGCGCGTCGGCGCATGAATCCCATTTGGGGGTCATTGGGCGAGGGCGTCATTCGCGGCCCTGAGGCCCCTGGGTGTGATCTGACGCGGGCGTGTCGCACATGAACCGGTGGGTTCGGGGGAGGGCGGCGTCGCCTCGCCGGGCCGTGAATGCCGATGTTTTGTGTAAGGCTGTGACTTAGCAGGAATTTTTTCAATTTTCTGCTAAAATGAACGGCTTTACTGGTTTTATTCCGGGCTTTATTGGCAAATAAGGCCGGCAAATAAAGCCCAGCAAATACAGTTGGCAATATCAATCAGCGACAGCGGGCAATATCAATCAGCGGTCAATGTTAGCCGGCTATTTGCGATGTTGTCTGGCCGCGGGTGGCGTTATGGGGCTTGCGATCGTGCTGGTGCGAGGCCTGCTGGCCGTATGGGCGTGCGCCATGCGGGTGCAAGGGTTCCACGGTGTCCGGTTTTGCGGTACGGCAGGCGTGATAATAATGGGCTGGGCGTGCAGCCCATTTTTTTTTTGAATTTCTGGTATGACGGATATAGTCGCTTTGGCTCGACAGACGCTTGCTGGCACCGGCCTTGAATTGGTCGACGTCGAGCGCGCGCCGCTCGGGTTGCTGCGTGTGACGATCGATCGCCCTGAAGGGGTTCGGATCGAAGACTGCGAACAGGTGTCGCGTCAGCTTTCGCGTGTGTTTGAGGTCGAGAACATCGATTACAAGCGGCTCGAGGTTGGCTCGCCCGGCGTTGACCGCCCGCTGAAGACCGTGGCCGATTTCCAGCGTTTCGCTGGTCAACGCGTCGAGATCAAGTTGCGGCACGCGGTCGATGGGCGTCGCGCCTTCGCCGGACTGTTGCGCGCGCCCGGGCCCGCCGGAGACTCCGCGGACGCCGATCCCACGTTCATCCTCGAGCTCGAGGCCGGATCCGAAGGGCCCGGCGAACTAGGCTTTGCGTTTCACGAAGTCGAGCGTGCCCGACTCGACCCCGTTCTTGATTTCAAAGGTAAAAAGCGATGAGTCGCGAAATTCTTCTATTGGTTGACGCCTTGGCGCGTGAAAAAAATGTGGCACGCGAAGTCGTGTTCGGCGCCCTGGAGAATGCCTTGGCGTCGGCGATGAAAAAGCGCTTCAAGGAAGACGCGGACGTTCGCGTGTCCATTGATCGGGTCACTGGCGAGCATTCGGGATTCCGCCGTTGGCTGGTGGTGCCCGATGACGCGGGCCTGCAGGAACCAGACCAGCAGGAATTGCTGTCCGACGCCCAGGAGATCTCGCCGGGAATCCAGGTGGGCGAGTACATTGAAGAATCGCTCGAGCCCGAGGAATTCGGCCGTATCGGCGCGCAGGCGGCGAAACAGGCCATCCTGCAGAAGATCCGCGACGCCGAGCGCGAACAAGTGCTGACCGATTTCCTGGAACGAGGCGAGAACATCATTTCCGGTTCGGTCAAGCGCATGGACAAGGGCGACGTCATTGTCGAAACCGGCAAGATCGAAGCGCGCCTGCCGCGCTCTGAAATGATCCCCAAGGAAAACATCCGGGTGGGCGACCGCATCCGCGCCTGGGTGCTGCGTATCGACCGCGCCGCGCGCGGCCAGCAGGTCATCCTGTCGCGGACCTCGCCCGAGTTCATTCGCCAGCTCTTTGAAAACGAAGTGCCGGAAATCGAACAAGGCCTGCTTGAAATCAAGGCCGCGGCGCGGGATCCCGGCGTGCGCGCCAAGATCGCGGTTGTCGCCTATGACAAACGTATCGATCCCATCGGCACCTGCGTGGGAATGCGCGGTTCGCGTGTGACGGCGGTGCGCAATGAACTTGGCGGCGAACAGGTCGACATCGTGCTGTGGGCGGAGGATCCGGCTGAATTCGTCATTGGCGCCTTGGCGCCCGCGCACGTCGAGTCCATTCTCGTCGATGAGGACAAACACGCCATGGACGTCGTGGTCGACGCCGAGAATCTGCCCAAGGCCATTGGTGCCCGGGGTCAGAATGTACGCCTGGCGTCCGAGCTCACCGGTTGGCAGATCAACATCATGACGCCCGAGGAAAGCCAGAATCGCCAGGAAGAAGAACGGTCGGCATTGCGTCAGACCTTCATCGATCGCCTCGATGTGGATGAAGAGGTCGCCGATATCCTCATCGATGAAGGTTTCACCGGCCTGGAGGAAATCGCGTACGTGCCTATGCAGGAACTGCTCGAGATCGAGGCCTTCGACGAAGACACGATCAACGAACTACGCACGCGGGCCCGCAACGCATTGTTGACCGAGGCGATCGCCCAGGAAGAGCGGGTGCAGAAGACGACGCCCGATCTACTGGAACTCGAAGGCATGACCCCGGAACTCGCTGCCAAGCTGGCCGGGAAAGAGGTCTTCACCCGGGACGATCTGGCCGAACTGTCCGCCGATGAGCTGTCCGAAGCCGCAGGCCTCGGCGAGCAGGAATCCAGCGATCTGATCATGCGCGCCCGGGCACACTGGTTCGAGAACGATGACGAGGCCTGATCGCACCGTTGTGGATGCGCGGATCGGGCTGTATTCATCATTGACATAGTTGTAGCAAGCAAGAGAGAGTCGAATGCCGAGTAATACCGTCGCCCAGTTCGCCACCGAACTGAAAATGCCCGCCAACGTGTTGCTGGAGCAACTGCGTTCGGCCGGTGTTGAGCTCAGTTCGGTCGACGACGCCGTCACTGACGCGGACAAGGCGAAACTGCTCGATTCGCTGCGCCGTTCCCACGGTGGAGACGAGGGCAAGAAAATTACCTTGACGCGCCGGCAGACCTCCGAGATCCGACAGGCCGA
>DASTNK010000046.1:0-6572 GCA_035720945.1 Burkholderiaceae bacterium | reverse complement strand
GGGGTCGAGGGCGGGGCGATCAAGTCGGCGACCATCAACGGTGGCAAGAACCTGAAGCTCTGATTCACGTCCTGCTGAAGCACTGATCCATGCCATCTGGAACTCTCGGGCCCACGCGGGTCGTGCCCCTGCGCCGGCCGGGGTTGTGGCTGGGCAGCACGGCGGTGGTCGTGCTGCTGGTAATGTTGGCCGTGTCGATCTATCGCAATCCAAACATAGACCACGCGGCCATTGTCAAATACCAGTTCGCGCCCGCCATTCTCACCGGCCTGCGCACCACCATCATCCTCGCAGTACTAGCCGCCGTCATTGGCTTGGTGCTGGGCGTGGTGTTGGCCGTCATGCGCCTGTCGGCAAGCTGGGTGCTGCGGCTGGGCAGTGGCTTCTACACCTGGCTGGTGCGCGGTACACCACTGCTGGTACAGATCCTGCTCTGGGGAAATCTGGCCCTGTTGTTCCAGCATATCGGCCCTTTCGATACGAACAGCCTCATGACGCCGTTCGTGGCGTCGGTGGTGGCATTGGGCTTGAATGAAGGGGCGTACATGGCGGAAATCGTGCGCGCCGGCATACTGGCCGTCGATCGCGGCCAGTATGAGGCCTCGCTCAGCCTGGGCATGCCGCGCACCCTGGCCATGCGGCGCATCATCCTGCCGCAGGCGTTGCGGGTCATCATTCCGCCGACAGGCAACCAATTCATTTCCCTGCTCAAAGCCACCTCGCTGGTGTCGGTCATCGCTGGCGGCGATCTCCTCACCCAGGCCGAAAATATTTCCTCCGCCAATTTACGGACCATCGAGCTGATGCTGGTCGCAACCTTCTGGTACCTGGTGCTGACCACCATCACCAGCATCGGTCAGTATTTCATTGAACGGCGCATGGCGCGTTCCGGGACGAGCATGCATGGCGGCCGCTGAAATTCCCGCATCGGCCGACCCCATGGTGCGCGCCCGGGATATCCACAAGCGTTACGGCCGCGACGAAGTCCTGAAGGGCATCAACGTCGAGGTGGCGCAGGGCGAAGTCCTGTGCCTGATCGGCCCTTCTGGCTCTGGCAAAAGCACGTTCCTGCGCTGCATCAATCACCTGGAAAAGATCGACGCCGGGCGGCTGTGGGTCGACGGTGAGCTCATTGGCTACCGCGAGCGTGGCCGCTATCTGTATGAAATGCGTGAACGCGATGTCAGCCGGCAACGCGCCGCCATCGGCATGGTGTTCCAGCGCTTCAACCTGTTTCCGCACATGACCGCGCTGGAGAACATCATCGAGGCGCCGGTGCACGTGCGCGGCGAACCACGCGCCCGAGCAGTCGAGCACGCCCGGGAACTGTTGCGCCATGTGGGGCTCGAGGCCAAGGCCGACGCATACCCCGCCATGCTGTCGGGTGGGCAGCAACAGCGCGTGGCGATCGCCAGGGCGCTCGCCATGCGGCCCAAACTCATGCTGTTCGATGAGCCCACCTCGGCGCTCGACCCCGAACTGGTCGACGAAGTGCTGGCCGTCATGCGCGGCCTGGCGGGGGAGGGTATGACCATGATCGTCGTCACGCACGAGATCGCTTTTGCCCGGGACGTCGGCGACCAGGTCGCATTCATGGATGGCGGGGTGATTGTCGAATCGGGCCCGCCAGGGCAGGTGCTGGTCAATCCCCGGCATGAACGCACCCGGGGGTTCTTGTCGCGCGTACTGAGCCAGCGCGAGGCGCGATCTCAGAATGGCTAATGCAATCCTAAGTCGTTTCGGTATATAACCCCCCGTCAACCTTTTTCGGAAAGTGGGTGTCCCCTCGATGTCTTATCTCCAAGTCGACCTGATGCATGGGTGGCCATTGATGGCTGCGGCGTTCATGGCATCCCTGGTTGAGTTCGTCGAAGCCTTGACCATTGTTCTGGCTGTCGGCGTCGCGCGGGGTTGGCGCGATGCGTTGTCCGGCAGTCTCTGCGCCGTCCTGGTGTTGGCGGGAATCGTGGCGCTGGTTGGTCCGGCGTTGCTTAGCATACCCATGGATTCCGTACGATTGCTCATCGGGCTGCTGGCTTTGCTCTTCGGCATGCGCTGGCTGCGCAAGGCCATATTGCGGACCGCCGGGGTCATCGCCCTGCACGATGAGGCAACCGCTTATGCGCGACAGTCTGAAATGCTGGCGCGCACCAATTCAGCGCCACGTGGGGGAGTCGACCTCATCGCGTTCGCCACAGCCTTCCAGGCGGTGCTCCTGGAGGGCCTCGAGGTTGTGTTCATCGTTATCGCAGTGGGTGCGAGCGAATCGCGCTTTCTCCCGCCGACAGTCGGGGCGGGCGCGGCTCTGGTGGTTGTCGTGGCGTTGGGGGCCATCCTGCATCGACCATTGCTGCGCGTTCCCGAGAACACGCTGAAGTTCGCCGTGGGCGTATTGCTTTGTGCGTTCGGCGCCTTCTGGCTAGGCGAGGGCATGGGGCTGCGCTGGCCGGGTGAAGACTGGTCGATCGCCGGGTTGGCGGCCGGATTCCTGGTCCTGGCCTTATTGTGTGTGCGATGGGCGCGCAGGGTATCGAAGACATTGGCGGAAGGAGGGCGGCCATGAGCAAGTCTGGCTCGATACCCCGCAAACTCCTGAAGATGTTCATCGAGGATCGGAATTTCGCCCTGTCCATCATCGTCTGGGTATTCGCATATTGGCTGGTTGTTCCGTCCATGGTGGCTTCGCCGGCGGGGCAGGCGGTCATCCTGTTTGCCGGGCTGGGTGTGATTCTGGCCGACAGTGTGCTGCGTCAGGCACGGCGATGAACGGACCCAGCAGCGAGCCAGGGGCGTTTCCTTGGGCATTCGGAGGCACTGGTATCCGCGTATCCGGAAACCAATTGCACCACATTCGTTCTAATCCTGTCCCAAGGGTTTCGCGCTAACATGGCGATGCCGAATTTCCCGGACCAAGGTCCCCAGTCTATGCAAAATGCCCCGAACAGTTTTTTTGCCAAAGGGAACATCAGAAAAATTCGCCGCCGGATATGGCGCCAGTTGCTTAATCCACTCTTTCGCGAAGTGGATGCCAAGCTTCTGGATGCGGGGCAGCTTCAAGTCGGTGGCATTCACCGCATTCTCGTCTTGAGGCCCAACCATCGCCTCGGAAACCTCATCCTCATCACCCCATTGCTGACCGAACTGGAACAGGCGTTTCCAGGCGCGGAAATCGACGTGCTCACGGCTGGTGGAGCCGCGCGTGACGTGCTTGCCGGTTTCCCCACCGTGCGCCGCATCCTTGCTTTACCGCAATACATAGCCCGTCATCCGCTAAGCGCCCTGAAGACCATCTGGTCATTGCACGGCGCCCGGTACGATCTGGCGGTGAGCCCGGCCACCGACTCCTATTCGAGCCGGGTGCTTGTCTATTTGGCGAAAGCACGCAATCTGATCGGCATTCCACCAAGCGACAGTTCGGGGCGAACCAACTGGAATCGTATCTTGCCGACCGCGCCAGAGCACTTCGCGAAGAAGCCGGTCTTCATGCTCCGGCATGCCCTGGTTTCAACACCTGGCGCCGACATGCCCCCGTACCCGCCGCTGAACGTGCGCCTGACCGAGAGCGAACAAACCGAGGGCCGGCAAGCGTTGGATGCCGTGCTGGCAGAACGGTCTGTCGCGCCAGGGCGTATGGTGATCGGCGTCTTCGCGGACGCGTCCGGGGCGAAGCGCTTCGACACGGAATGGTGGCGGCTTTTCCTGAACACCCTGGCCGAAGATCATCCTGACTACACGTTCATGGAACTCATTCCCGTGGATGGGCAGTCCAGGCTGGAGAACCGATTCCCGTCCTTTTTTTCCCGAAGCATTCGACGGTTCGCCTCGCTGGCGGCCAACCTGGATTGCGTGGTCTGCGCCGATGGCGGCATCATGCACCTTGCCAGCGCGAGTGGTGTGCCGACGGTCGGGTTGTTCTCCGTGACCGACCCGCTGAAGTATGCGCCGTATGGTCACAACGACCAGGCCTATGACACCCGCGGGAAGAGCCCCGAGCAAATCGCGCGGGGTGTGGGGGAGATCGTGGAAACGATAGCGGGCGCCAGATCTGGGTATGCGGACCCTTCTCGGCCCGGTATCGGTGCGGAGTAGCGCTCCTAGAGGCTCTTTCTCTTGGCTTCCGGTATCCGGGGAGAATACTGGTGCCGCAGACTCAACGGCTCCATGGCAGATAGGCGCCAATCGCCACGAACAGGCCGCCACAAATCTGATTGAAGCGTTTCCCACCACGTTGCAACCCATTGCGGATGTTCCCGGCAAGAGCGGCGATCGTTATTTCCATGGCGATTTCAATCAAGACGAATGTCACGGCCATGATGACGGATTGCGGTAGGAGCCCCCGCTGCGGATCAATGAACTGCGTGAGGAACGCACCGAAAAACAGAATGGCCTTCGGATTGGAAACCGCGGAGAAAAACCCCTGCCGGAACAATGCCAGTCCGCGTGGGACATACGCCGTCGCGCGTAGCGTGGAGGCGGGAGGCGGTGACCGCCAGACCTGGATGCCGAGCCATATCAGGTAAGCGCCACCCAGCCATTTCAAGGCCATGAGCACATGCGCCGATGTCTGCAGCAACGCACTGATCCCCGCTGCGGAAAGCGCAATCAGCAGGGCGAAACCCAGGGCGCCGCCCAACGTCGCCCACGATGCTTTGCGCAACCCGTACAGCGCGCCATTGGTCAACGCCAGCAGGCCATTCGGGCCAGGCGTCAGAGATAAAGCGAAAGCCGCAGCGAAGTACAGCAGCCAAGTATGGAATGCCATGGTGATCGACTCAGGAAGGACGAGATGCGCGAAAGCCTACGGCAGGATAATACCGTAGTCGACCCGCATCTGACGCTGCCGACATCCAACCACCTTACTGCGCAAACCGCCCGCGCAAGGCGTGTACCTGTGTAGGCGTCAGGGTTTTCTTCCGTTCCTGGGCCACCAGTTCCGATGTGATCGGTTCAAGCTTCGCTGCCTCCGGTTCATTCCCCCAAGCGCCGCGGACGAAATTGACAATCACCGCAACCTCGGCGTCGGAAAGATGACCCAACGCCGGCATGCCACCGTTGTACTTCTGATCCCCGACGGTTATGGGGCCGCTCAGGCCGTTCAATACGACAAGCACCGGGAACATCCTATCCTTGAAAAGATCGGGGTTGCCGGCCAATGGCGGAAAGTACCCAGGCTGCCCCGTGCCCTTGGAGCCATGGCATGACGCGCAGTTCTGTTGCCAGAGCGTCGCGCCATCGAGCTTCGCGGAAGAGGGCACCGCCGCTTCGGCCGGAGGGGGATTCGGCCCCAGATAGGTGGTCAGATACTTGAGCACGGTGGCCTTGTCCTGGTCGCTGATTTTCAGCCCATAATCCTGCATGCTCGCCACGACCGCGCTCCACTGTGCGGCCATCAGACCCTTGGCGTCCTTGACATACTGCAAGTCGTGACAAGCCTGGCATTTGGAATAGACAAGATTGGCGCCTGGCCCGTTGGGCAGGCGGATCTCGGTGCCCGCGGCAGTGGCGCTGGCGGCGGCCAGGGCAGCCGCCAACAGGACGCGCCTGAAAATCGGCGCCGCCATCATGCCACCTCGAAGCTGACCCGATCAATGCCGTGCCAATCCCAGCCCCCCGGATTCCAGGTGGTGAGACCATTCAGCGGCTGGGTGCGCCCCCATCCGTCGGTGGCGCGCACCCAGACCTCGTGCTTACCCGCTTCGAGTTTCACTTGTGTGCGCCAATGGTGCCAGGCGAACGGGCCGTCGGAATCATCGATTTCCGTGGCCATCCAGGTTTTCCCCTGGTCCAGCGACACACGGACATCGTCCAGCGAGGCCAGCCCGTCGTTCCAGGCGACGCCTTTCAGTTCGACATCGCCCGCCTTGACTGTCTGCCCTTGAAGCGGCGCGAAGAGCACGCTCATGATGGCGAAACCATAGGTGGGCGTGCTGTTTTCACGGGTCAGGTCTTGTGTGGTGAATTTGCCCGGTTCCACTGACATGATTGGCATGCGGTACGTTTTCTGCATGATCGCGCTGGGGGTGGGCTCGTCCATCAGCAGCAGCTCGGTGAGCCATTTCACATTCATGTTCCCGTAATAGCCCGGAATGATCAGGCGCACCGGCCCGCCATGGACGGTGGGAATCGGCTTGCCATTCATGCGCACCGCGAGAATGGCCTGCTCCAGTTGCGGTGCCGCCAGATGGTAGCTTTTGATCATGTCGGCGCCACCCTTGACTGGAGGGACGTCCTTGCCATTGGCGGTCAGGAACCTGACGCTGTTGGCGGGGCTGAGCTCGAGGCTCTTGAGCAAGGGCAGAAGTGGTACACCTTCCCAGGTGAGATTCGCCATGCCGCCGTGCTTCCACCCGGAACCCGGCGTTTTCGCCTTGGCCCAGTAGTAGGAACGGCCATTACCGGCGCATTGCATGACCGAAATCCGCTTCACGTGATCCATTTGTTCCAGATCGGCAACCTTGATGGTTTTCGGCCGCTGCACGAGGCCCGAGACGTTGATGGTCCAGTTTTGGACTGTGTCGTGGTCTGCCGGCGCCGTCGTGGCCTCCCAGGCGCCGGCCCCATCGACGGGAAAA
>DASTNK010000045.1:0-11186 GCA_035720945.1 Burkholderiaceae bacterium | reverse complement strand
GAATGCCTGCCAGCACGCGCTGAAGAGCGTCAACGGCAAGCGCGCCAACGCCATCCAGCCTTTGCCGCGCACACCGGAAAAACGCAGAGGCTCCATCTCGAAACCGTATTCGGGCACCAACCGACCTTCCATGCGCTCGGGATGGCCGAGCCAAAGCACGCGCCAGCCGCGCCGACGCATTTCCTGGGCCACAGCCAGCCCCGGCATGATGTGTCCGCCCGTTCCACCCGCCATGATCAACAGCGTCTGGCCATTCATGTGCGACGCCCCCGCATGAGATTGCGGTTTTCGTAGTCGACCCGGAGCAACAGCGCGAGGGCCACCAGATTCATGACGATGCTCGAACCCCCGTAGCTGACCAACGGAAGCGTCAACCCTTTGGTGGGAAGCAGCCCCACACACACGCCGATGTTGATGAAAGCCTGGACACCGAACCACAACGCCACGCCCTGAGCCACCAGACCATTGAAAATGCGCTCCATGGCGATCGCCTGGCGACCGATTTCGAACCCCCGCCAGACCAGGAAGGCGAAGAAACACACGACCCCCATCAGACCGACGAAACCCAGTTCCTCACCGATGACCGACACGATGAAATCGGTGTGTGCCTCGGGCAGGTAATGCAATTTCTCGACGCTGGCGCCCAGCCCGACGCCGAACCATTGCCCGCGGCCAAGGGCGATCAGCGAATGCGACAACTGGTACGCGCTGCCATAGGTGTTGGCGGGGTTCCAGGGGTCCAGGTAGACAAACAGACGCTCGCGCCGCCACGGCGACAACCAGATGAGCAGCAGGAAACTGCCCACCATGATGCTCAGCAACGTGGAGAAAAGCTTGCCGTTGATGCCGCCGATGAACAGGATACCCACGGCGATGGCGACGCACACCATGAACGCCCCCAGATCGGGCTCGAGCAACAGCACGATCCCCACACCTGCCAGCGCGCAAGCCATGGGCAGGAACCCCCGGACGAAGTCCTTCATGTATTGCTGCTTTCGCACCGTGTAGTTGGCCGCGAAAAGCAGCACCGCCAACTTCATCAGCTCGGACGGTTGGAAGTTGATCGGCCCCAGGCCGAGCCAGCGCCGGGAGCCATTGACTTCACGGCCGATGCCGGGGATCAGCACAACCAGCAACAGCATCATGCCGCACAGGAAGATCGGCACGGACAATCGCTCCCAGACGCTCATGGGAACGCTAGCGGTGATCGCCGCGCAAACCAGGCCCACGGTGATGAAGGCGGCATGCCGACCCACGAAATAGAACCGTCCATAGCTCGAATAGCGCGGGCCATCCGCGAGGCCAATGGACGCCGAATACACCATGAGCAAACCGAACAACACCAGCGTGCTGGCGCAAATGACCAAGGGAAGGTCAAAGCCGCGCATTGTCGTGCGCCCGGGACGAACGGCATTGACGCTGGATGTCAGGTCCGCGAACAGGCTCATGCCATCTCCCCTCTGTCGAGAGCCAGGGCTTGCACCTCTTCGACGAACGAAGTGCCACGGTGGCGATAATTGCGGAACATGTCCATGCTGGCGCACGCAGGCGACAGCAACACCGCGTCCCCTTCCCGCGCCATGCCGAGGGCACACTTCACGGCCTCGGCCAGCGACTCGGCATGGGCCAGTTCGACTCCCGACTGCGCCAACGCCCGACCGATGATCGGCCCGTCCTGCCCGATGAGCACGACCGCGCGCGCATGGCGCCGCACCGAATCGCTCAGGGGCGAAAAGTCCTGGCCCTTGCCCAGGCCACCGGCGATCAGCACGACTTTCCGCCCGAGGCCCTCCAGCGCGGCGACGGTCGCACCAACATTGGTACCCTTGCTGTCGTTGATGAAATCCACACCCTCGATGGTTCGCACGAATTCCGTGCGGTGCGGCTCGCCGCGATACTCGCGCAAAGCCGGCAGCATCGCCGCCCATCCGATACCCAGCGAACGGGCCAACGCGAGCGCGGCCAGCGCATTCATGGCGTTATGCATGCCCCGGATGCGCAATGCGTCAAGAGGCATCAACCGCACCATACGCCCCTCATCGCGCGCTGGCTCCGCCTCATTCTTCTTGCGCCGCGACGGCCGAACCGGGAGATCAAAGTCGTTGACCTCCGAGGCGGCCAGCCAGGCCACGCCATGGCTGTTCTCGATGCCCATGTCGCCACAACACGACGGCTCGCCCACGCCAAACGTACGCACATCCCGCCCCCGGGTGTCAGGCACCATCGCCGCGACCAATGGATCGTCGCGATTGATGATGGCCACTTTCGCCATGGCCGCCAACCGCGCCTTCGCCGCGCCGTACGCTTGCATCGAGCCATGCCAATCCAGATGGTCCTGGGTCAGATTCAAGACTGTCGCGGCATCGGGCACCAGGCTTGTCGTGGTTTCGAGCTGGAAGCTCGATAGCTCGAGAACCCACACATCCGGCAGGTTTCCCGATGCCAAGGCATCGGCCAGGGCCGCCAGCGCCGCGGGGCTGATATTGCCGGCGGCGCGGGCGGACAAGCCGCCAGCCTCGACCAGATGCCGCGTCAACGCCGTGACGGTGGTCTTGCCATTGGTGCCCGTCACGGCCAGCACCTTGGGTGCGTAACCGTGAGCCGCCATGTCAGTCAGCGCGCGGGCGAAGAGTTCGATTTCCCCCACGACCTCGACATTTCGTTCAACCGCCCGGGCCAGAAACGATTTCACCGGCTCCTGCAAGGGAGAGAGCCCGGGACTGAGCACCACCCTGACCGCCCCCTCCAGGGCGTCGGCCGACACGGCGTCGGGGCCAAGGCGGAAATCGATGCCGCCAGCGCCTGGCTCCGCTTTCAGAGCGTCCACACCGGCCGGCTTGAGGCGCGTATCCAGGACGCGCAACCGCGCCCCATGGGTCAGACACCAGCGTGCCGCCGCCAAACCGGTTTCCCCCAGCCCCAGGATCAGGGTCAGGTCGCCAGCGCCCACCGAAGGAAAAGACATCGCGTTCATCGCAATTTAAGAGTCGCAAGACCCACAAGTACCAGCATCATGCTGATGATCCAGAAACGCACCACCACCTGGGTCTCCTTCCAACCACCGACCTCGAAGTGATGGTGCAGAGGTGCCATGCGCAAAATGCGCCGGCCCTGCCCATACCGTTTTTTCGTGTACTTGAAGTACGTTACCTGCAGCATCACGGACAGCGTCTCGGCCACGAACACCCCGCCCATGATGAAGAACACGATTTCCTGACGCACGATCACGGCGATGGTTCCCAACGCTCCGCCAAGCGCCAACGCGCCGACATCGCCCATGAACACCTGGGCCGGATAGGCGTTGAACCAAAGGAACGCAAGCCCCGAACCCGCGATGGCCGCACACAGCACCATGAGCTCGGACGCGCCCGGAATATAGGGGAACAGCAGATACTTGGAATAATCCACACGCCCCACGACATAGGCGAAAATGCCCAGCGCGCTCCCCACCATGACGGTTGGCATGATGGCCAACCCATCAAGGCCGTCGGTCAGATTCACCGCGTTGCTGGCCCCCACGATCACCAGCCAGGTCAACGCGACGAAACCGAACACACCCAGCGGGTAACTCACACTCTTGAAGAATGGCACGATCAGGTCGGCACGCCTGGGCAAGGGCATGGACAGCCCGCTCAGGACCCAGTCGCGAAACAGCGGCCAAAGATCGGCATTGGCCGGCACGGACACGGCAAACGCCAGATACACCGCCGCCACGATACCGATGAGCGCCTGCCAGAAGAATTTCGTTCGCGCGCGCATGCCCTCCGGGTCGCGATTGACCACCTTCTTGTAGTCATCGGCCCAGCCGATCCAGCCAAACCCGAAGGTGACCAGCAACACCACCCACACGAACCGGTTGGTCCAATCCGCCCACAACAACGTGCTGACCCCGATGGAAATCAGGATGAGAACGCCTCCCATGGTCGGCGTGCCGGTTTTCTGCAGATGGGACTCCGGACCATAGGCGCGCACGGCCTGACCAATCTTCAGCTCCGTCAGTTTACGTATCACGCGCGGCCCCGCGAGCAGCCCGATGAACAACGAGGTGCCGCACGCCAACAAAGCCCTGAACGTGATGTATTCGAATACGCCGAAAGCGCGAATGTGGGCATCCGACAGCCACCGGGCCAGTTCAAGCAGCATGTCGGCCTCCCCCGCCCTTTTCCATCATTTTTTTCTCCAACGCCTGGACCACACGCTCCATGCGTGTGCTGCGGGATCCCTTCACCAGAATGTTCGCCCGTCCAAGACTGCCAAGGTGCGTCACCAGGGCATCGATCGAATCGAACGCGTGGGCCCCCGACCCGAAGGCTCGGGACGCATGCGCGGCGGCCGGCCCGAAGGTGAGCAGCGTATCGATACCCCGCTCATTCGCGTAGGCGCCCGCTTCGGCGTGCAGCGCCGGGCCGTCCTGACCGACTTCGGCCATATCGCCCAACACCAGGATTTTCCTGCCCCGCAAACCAGCCAGAACATCGATCGCCGCTCGGACCGAATCCGGATTCGCGTTGTACGTGTCGTCGATCAATTGCAGCCCATCACCCAGGGGCCGGGGCATCATCCGCCCCCGGACGGCCGTGAATGCCGCCAGTCCACGCAGCATCGCATCCAACGGAGCGCCCACCGCGCCCGCGCACGCAATCGCGGCCAGCGCGTTGCGCAGGTTATGCAGGCCGGGAACAGGCAACGACAATATGCCGTCGCCCCAGGGAGTGCACACTTTGCACGACGTGCCCAGCACACCCGCGTGAATCTCCTCGGCCCGAACCTCGCACTCGGTGCCAAGCCCGAACCGCACCACGGCGCGCGACGCCGCCAACTCGCGCCACAACGGCGCAAACACATCGTCACCCGGATACACCGCAACGCCAGCGTCCGGCAGCGCATTTATCACACCACCGTTCTCACGCGCGACGGCTTCCACCGTATGCATGAATTCCTGATGCTCCCGTTGGGCGTTGTTGACCAGGGCCACCGTGGGCCGCGCCATATCCGCCAGCACGCTGATCTCGCCCGGGTGATTCATACCCAGTTCGAACACCGCCACGCGATGCGCACCACTCAAGCGCATGAGCATGAGCGGCACTCCGATGTCGTTGTTCATGTTGCCTTGCGTGGCGAGAACGGCATCACCGCCCAGCCAGGCGCGCACGGCCGCTGCGATCATTTCTTTGGTGGTGGTTTTGCCGTTGCTTCCCGTGACGCCGACCACCGGCAAGTCGTGATGGGCGCGCCAGGCCGCACCGATATGAATCAACGCCGCGCGTGTGTCACCCAGCATGAATTGCGGCAGGCCGACCGACGGGTCGCGGCGCGCGACAACCGCGGCGCAGGCGCCCGCAGACGCCACTTGAGCAAGGTAATCATGCCCGTCGAAGTTGTCGCCCTGGAGCGCCACGAACCACTGCCCGGGCTCGATCCTGCGGGAATCCGTCGAGACGGAATGCGTCGCGCCCCGCCAGGCCAGCGCGAAAGCGGCCCATTCTCGATCATCAAAGGGTACACGCCCGCCATTGAATTCCTGGTAGGTCTCGTGGCCTTTCCCGGCGAGCAGCACGATGTCCTGATCCGCCACCGCCCAGACCGTTGAAAGAATGGCCCGGGCGCGATCGAGTTCGATCCCGGGCGCGGACGCCATGCCGGCAACGATCTGTTCGGCAATGACTCGCGGATCTTCGGTGCGGGGGTTGTCATTGGTCACGACCACCCTATCGGCCAGCGTCGCGGCGATCCGCCCCATCATGGGGCGCTTGCCGCTGTCGCGATCCCCGCCGCAACCAAACACGCAAACCAATTCGCCGCCACGCTGCGCAGCGGCCGGACGCAGAGCGGTCAGGGCTCGCTCGAGCGCATCGGGGGTATGGGCATAGTCGGCCACGACCAGCACAGCGCCGCGCCGCGCATCGACGGACACACGGGGAGCAATGATTTCGAGACGGCCAGGCACCGGTTCAAGCGCGGCCAACGCGGCGGCGATGCGGGCGAGATCCCACCCCATGTGGTGAAGAACGCCCGCCACCAGCAGGAGATTCGACACATTGTGCAGCCCTAGCTGCCGGGTCACGATCCGCGCGGTTCCTTCCGGAAAAGCCAGATTGAAAATCAACCCGTACGCGCCGGTGTGGATGTCCACGGCGCGGATATCGCTCTCCCGGTGCGCATCGACCGAGTACCGCAGCACCGGCAGATCCGGGTATCGCGTCAACAAGTCGCGCCCGGCGGCGTCGTCCACATTGACGACGGCAAGTTGCAACCCGGATCGGCCAAACAGCGAGAACTTGGCTTCGCGGTATTTCTCGATCGTGCCGTGATAGTCCAGATGGTCCCGCGTCAGATTGGTGAAACCCGCCACCACCACGCGCACGTGGTCCAGACGCCCCTGGTCGAGCCCGATGGACGAGGCCTCGATCGCCACCGCTGTCGCGCCCGCGTTACGCAGCAGCGCGAGTGTGCGATGCACAGACAGGACATCAGGGGTGGTCAGCGCCCCGTCGGACATCGACCCGTCGGGCCGCGTCACACCCAGGGTTCCCACGGCGCCACAGGGGATTCCTTGCGCGCTCAGCGCCGCGGCCAGCCATTGCGCGGTCGACGTCTTGCCATTCGTGCCCGTGATGGCAATCACCGTCATGGCGGCCGAGGGTTGGCCGTACCATTCATCGGCGATCTCACCCAGCATCCGAGCCAGCCCCTCGACTTCCAGCACGGGAATTCCCGGCCGCGCGCCGTCCCACCCGTCCTGCATGACGATGGCCGCAGCGCCACGATCGGCCGCTTGCCGCAAATAGAGCCGACCATCCGAAGTCTGGCCCGGGCAGGCGATGAACACATCGCCAGGCTCGATACGACGCGAATCCAGGCACAAGTGCCGCGCGCGCTCGACGCGTTCGTCCAGCCAGGCGAGAATCGGGCGCGCGTTCATCGCGACACCTTCTTGTCGGGCCCAAGAGCCACCAAGGAATCCATGGGCGCATCCGGCTGGACACCCATGCGACGCAGGCAACTCGTCACGATGCGCGAGAAGGCTGGTGCGGCCACCTGGGCCCCGTAATATCCGTTGACCGTAGGTTGATCCACGGTGACACCGACGACGATGCGAGGGTGCGAAACAGGGGCGAATCCGACAAAGGAACCACGGTACAACGACTTACTATACCTGCCGTCGACGATCTGTCGCGCGGTGCCGGTCTTGCCCGCGACGCGGTAGCCTTGCACTTGCGCCCGCTTGGCGCCATCCGGGCCCGCAGCCGCCTCGAGCATGGCACGGATCAGGCCAGCCACCCGTGGCGAGTATTCCTGCACGGTGGTGGGCGCGCCATGCCGCTTGAGCAAAGTCAATGACACCATATCGCCATTGCGGGCAAATGCCGTATAGGCATGCGCGATCTGCAACAGAGACACCGAAAGACCATAGCCATAGGCCATGGTCGCCCGCTCTATGGGCCGCCACCGCTTCCAGGGACGAAGGCGGCCGGGCGCGACGCCCGGGAAGTGCAATCGCGGCGCCCTGCCTATACCCAACTGCGCGAACTTGGTCCACATTTCCTTCGACGTCAGCAGCTCGGAAATCATGGTCATGCCGATATTGCTGGATAGACGCAAAACGCCAGCCACATTCAGGTCGCCGTTGCCGCCGGCTTCGACGTCGTGTATGGTCGCGCCCTGATAACGATACACGCCGTTGCCGGTATGGAAGATGGTTTTTGTCGTGATCCGCCCCAGGTCAAGGGCGAGGGCGGCTGTGAATGGCTTCATGATGGAGCCTGGCTCGAACGTGTCGACCACGGCCCGGTTGCGCAAGGCCGGGCCTTTACGGGCTTCAACATCATTCGGATCGTACGACGGCAGACTGACCATGGCCAGGATCTCACCGGTCTGGACGTCGATCACGACGGCCGCCGCGGACTTGGCTTTATGGTCTTCCATGGCCTGCTTGAGCGCAGTGTAGGTATCGAACTGAATTCCGGCATCGATCGAGAGATTCAAGTCCTGGCCGTTCACAGGCGGCACAACCGCCCGCACGTCCTCGACGATGCGCCCTAGACGATCCCGAATGACCCGACGCGACCCGGACTGTCCCTCGAGTTCGGAATTGTAAGCCAGTTCAACCCCCTCCAGCCCCTTGCCCTCGATATTCGTGAACCCGAGCACATGGGCGGCGATGTCGCCTTCGGGATACACCCGGCGCGTCTCGGCCAGCTCGTGGATGCCGGGGACTTTCAGTTGCGTGATCTGCTCGCCGATGCTGACGGGCACCTGACGTTTCAGGTACACGAAATTCTTGTCGTCATCCGACGCGATGCGGCTCTGAATATCGGCGGCGGACATGCCCAGCAGCTTCCCCAGCTGCGCGATCTGTTCGGGAGTCGCGTCTTTGGCGTCATCAGGGATGGCCCATATAGCTTTGGCCGGCACGCTGGTGGCAAGCACCACATTGCCGCTGCGGTCGAAGATCTTGCCGCGCGTCGCGGGCAACACCAGCGTGCGCTCGAACCGACGTTCACCCTGCTGTTGCAGGAACTGGGTGGAGATGCCTTGCAGGTACAGCGCCTTGGCGCTCAAGGCCAGGAACCCCAGCATGATCAGAATCAGCACCAGACGGGATCGCCACAACGGAATCTGGACGTTCAGCACGGGGCTGTCGTGGAACCGGACGCGCTTCATGGCTGCCCTCCGGCTTGCTCGGCGGCGGTCACCACTGGCGACCCGCCATCAATATAGATGGTCTTGTCGGGCGGCGCGGACACCATGCCCAGATCGGTGCGCGCGATGCTGTCGATCCGCGCGTTTCGCGCCAGCTCGGCGCGGGCAAGCTGGAGCCGGCGCCAGTCATTGTCGAGCGCATGCGCCTGCGTCGAAAGACGATCCAGCACCACGAACAACTCACGCGACTTGAACCGCGCCGTCACGAGCGACATGGCCGACGTCATCAGCAAAACCGCGAACAGGATGCACAAGCGCCCCATTATCGGCGCCTCCGCTGCGCCGCCCTGCGGCGCAGAGCGGGACGCGCGACGAAAGATTCCCCCGCATCGGCCGGCAGTGGCGCGTCGGTGCGCTGCGCGACCCGCAACACGGCCGACCGCGCACGCGCGTTGTCACGGACCTCTTGCTCGTCGGGCATCACCTTGCCAAGGGAAATCAAGATGGGGGGAGGCAGGTCTTTCTCGGGAATGGGCAGGCGCGCCTGTGCCGCCGCGGGGCGCGCCGCAGCGGCGATGCACTGTTTCACCATCCGGTCTTCGAGAGAATGAAAACTGATCACGGCCAGGCGCCCCCCGCAAGCCAGCAGTTTCAGAATTGCCTTGAGGGCGAGCGCGAGTTCCTCGAGTTCCTGATTGAGGTGAATCCGTAAAGCCTGAAAGGTGCGGGTGGCCGGGTGTTGACCCTTTTCGCGCGTGCGGACGACACTGGCGACGAGCTCGGCGAGGTCGAGCGTTGTGCGCAGCGGGCGGGATTGGCGGCGGTCAACAACCGCCTTTGCAATCTGGAAAGCAAACCGTTCTTCGCCATAATTTTCTATGACCTCCTGTATTTCCTCTACATCTGCCTCGGCCAGCCACTGCGCGGCCGTCAGACCGCTGCTGGTGTCCATCCGCATGTCCAGCGGGCCTTCCCGCATGAACGAAAATCCCCGCTGCGCGTCGTCGACCTGCGGCGATGAGATACCGAGATCGAGCATGACGCCATCGATCCGATCGATACCCAGTCCGGTCAGCGCCTCGACCATGGAGGCGAATCCCCCATGCACCACATGGACTCTGGAATCGGCCCGCTCCAACGCCCGGGCCGACTCGATGGCCACGGGATCCTTGTCGAACACCACGAGACGCGCATCGTCCGACAGCCTCGACAACAACAACCGGCTGTGTCCACCTCGACCGAATGTGCCATCGACGAAGATCCCGTGTGAACGATCAGGGGGAGAGTCGGCCGCGGACCGATCGGAGCGTTTACGCGTCGACCGCAAGCCAAAAGCCGGATCAAGCAGGGCGTTGACCGTAGGCTCCAGCAGTACGGATCGGTGCACAAACTCCATAGTTCCCGTCAGAATGAAAATTGATCCAGCGCTTGGGGCATGCCTTTCGCCAAGTCTTCGGCTTCGCGGCGCGACCACTCCGTCGCGTCCCACAGCTCGAAATGACTTCCCATTCCCAGAAGCATGACTTCACGCGTCATGCCGACGGCGGTGCGCAACTCGGGCGAGATCAGGATGCGGCCGGAGCCGTCCAACTCCACGTCCTGGGCGCTGCCAAGCAGCAGACGCTGCAACGGCCGAGCCGACGCCGGGAACGCGACGATCTGCTCGCGCTTTATTTCCCAGACTGACCGGGGGTAGAGAAGCAGGCATCCGTCGGGGTGACGGGTCAGCGTGAGCTGGCCTTCCACCTGGGCGACGAGCGCGTCACGGTGCCGGGTCGGAATCGAGATCCGCCCCTTGGCATCCAACGTGAGTGCACTACTGCCCTGGAACACTGCGATTACCCCACTTTATTGCACAAAATCCTACTTTTCCCCACTCTACGGGAATGGTCTGGCAAGGTCAAGCGCAAAAGTGTGTTTTTTCCAATCACAACAAGCACTTAGAACCGGGAAGTTGCCTGTTTCCGGAGAGTGTGAAAATAAAATAGCGAGGTAAATCAAGAAATTGGCCGGCCATCTGCAAGAGAAACATCAGGATCAAAAGAATTGCAAACGGGCGTATCAGCGGTTGTCCGGCGACGAAACGACGCCGTCAACGCTCTCGATAAGCTCGACCACGCGCCATGGTCGCGGAGAGCGATCATGGCGTTCTGTCAGCCTGGAAAAATGAGGCGGGCCTGTAGGCCGGATTCTGTACGCCGGGCGAGCCCGGCGGGCAATCATTCCTCTGGGCGCGGCCTTGCGACCGTGCTCTAGCCACCTACCCGCATGCTCGAGCGAGCCGCTCTCCGGGCGCAAGCGCCCACGCATGCCTATTTGGTGTTGCTCCCGATAGAGGTTGCCGCGTTTCACCCTGCAACGCCATGTCTTCGTGAGAAGACATGCGACACGGAAGTCGCCGTGCCTGTGCGTGCTGTCGCACGCCCGCGCCGCAGACTCGTCTCTGTGGCCCTGTTCCTCGGCTTGGTGGCGACGCAATGCGCCACAACGCCGGACGGCCGTTAGCCGCTATCGCGCTCTGTGGAGTCCGGACCTTCCTCGAT
>DASTNK010000044.1:0-4622 GCA_035720945.1 Burkholderiaceae bacterium | reverse complement strand
ATTTCCGAAGGTGCGGAAGCCATGGTTGGACTCGCTGAAATCAGGCTTGCGCCGCTTCATGGCCTGCTTCAACGTTGACGCCCAGATCTTTCCGCTGTCGCCGCGCTCGGCCATCAGTGCGTCGAACGTTTCCACCGCCATCGCAA
Organism: Burkholderiaceae bacterium; assembly: GCA_035720945.1. Lineage (GTDB taxonomy): Bacteria > Pseudomonadota > Gammaproteobacteria > Burkholderiales > Burkholderiaceae_B > SCQX01. The sequence goes on along the minus strand of DASTNK010000044.1, from coordinate 4,476 downwards.
TGGCCGCGTCCTTCAGGGACTGGGGTTTCTCGGCGCGATGCGTGTCGTCGGCCCCCGTTGCCACGGGCGTGTCGTGCGGCGCCGCGCCCTTGCCCGCCTGGCGGCCCCGCGTGGCGCCACGACTCTTGATCAGATCGTCGTAGAAGATGAACTCGTCGCAGTTGGCCACCAGCAAGTCCGAGGTGGAATGCTTGACCCCGACGCCAATGACTTGTTTCGCGTTCTCGCGCAGCTTGGACACCAGCGGGGAAAAGTCGGAATCGCCACTGATGATGACGAAGGTGTTGACATGCGCCTTGGTGTAGCACAGGTCCAGCGCGTCGACCACCAGGCGGATGTCTGCGGAATTCTTGCCCGACTGGCGCACGTGGGGAATTTCAATCAATTCGAAATTCGCCTCGTGCATGGTGGCCTTGAAACCTTTGTACCGCTCCCAGTCGCAATACGCCTTCTTCACCGCGATGCTGCCCTTCAGCAGCAGGCGTTCCAACACCGGGCGGATATCGAATTTCTCGTGGTTGGCCTCGCGCACGCCCAGCGCGACATTCTCGAAATCGCAGAAGACGGCCATGCTGATGTTGTCGGGGCTGGAAACCATGTGTGTCGTCCTGGAGGAAAAGGTGGGTCGATAGTACCGCGTCGGCGCGGTGCCGGATACAACCGGCTGGTGCAGGCTACGCTGTGGTTTGCGCCTTGCCTGGCGCCGATCCAGAGTGATTTGTTTTTCAACAAATCTCTAATCCAGGATACTGGGCGCTCTTGTAGAATACCCCTGTTTTTTTCATGGAAAGGGTTTAGGCATGTCTTCCGACGATCTGGGAAAGCTGGTTTTGCGCCTGGTGCTGGGCATTCTTCTGTTGTTGCATGGTGTGTCCAAGCTCACGCACGGCATCTCGGGCATAGAGGGCATGGTCGTGGCCCACGGCCTGCCGGCATTCCTGGGGTCGGCGGTCTACATCGGTGAAGTCGTGGCCCCCATCTTGATGATCATCGGCATGTACACCCGGCTGGCCGGCGTGCTCGTGGTCATCAACATGCTGGTGGCTCTCACCCTGGTGCATGGTGGGCACTTCTTCGGGCTTGGCTCTTCGGGTGGCTGGCGCCTGGAGCTGCAAGGGTTCTACCTGTTCTGCGGCTTGGCTGTGGCCTTGTTGGGGGCGGGCGGCTACAGCGTGAAGGGGCGAAGCGGGAAGTGGAATTGATGCGGGGGGCGCTCAATCCTTCGCCACGGCCGTCAACCCCGCCACCAACTGGTCGATGAAGAACGTATACAGCACGGCCACGGGCGCGCTGGCGATCAGCGCGCCGGCCAGCAACGGCCCCCAGTGGTAGACGTCGCCGCGTATCAGGTCGGTGGGCACCGCGATGCTGATGGTCTTCTGCGTCGAGTTGGTCACGAAGGCCAGGGCATAGATGAATTCGCTGGTCGACAGTGTGAAGGCGAAGACGACGACGGTGAGTATCCCCGGAATGGCCAGGGGCAGCACCACATGGATGAAGGCGCCCAGACGCCCCTGGCCGTCTATCATGGCCTGTTCCTCGATGTCGGTGGGGATGCCCTTGAAGAAACCCATCAGCAGCCAGGTGCAGAACGGAATGGTGAAGGTGGGATAGGCCAGTACTAGTGACCACAGCGAGTTTTGCAACCCCAGGAAGGCGATGACCTTTGAAAACGGGATGAACAACAGCGTGGGCGGCACGAGATAGCTGAGGAAAATGCCGATGCCCAGGGTTTCGCCCCAACCGCCGGCGATGCGCGCGAGCGCATACGCGGCGGGAATGGACAGGATCAAGGTGATGACGACGACGGACAGGCCCACGAACGCCGTGTTGAGCAGCCAGCGCACGAACTGCGTGTGCAGGAACAGCAACTGGATGTTGGCGAGCGTGGGCGCGTCGGTGAACCAGAATGGGTCATTGGCGGGCGAGAAGATGTCGGCCTGGCTCTTGAACGACGTGATCAGCATCACGTAAAACGGCAAGGCCGAAAACAGTGTGAACAGGCAGATGCCCACGTACAAGCCGCCGCGCAATCCCAGTCGTTTCGTTGTCCGCGTCATGTGGCGATCCTTTCCGCTCGCGCGGATTCTGGTGCGACGTCACGAAAAGGGGTGTCCGGGCGCACGCTAGATCTCCCGGCGGCGTATGAACGCCAGGATGACGATGGACACGGCGGCCAGGACAGGTAGCAGGAACAAGGCGATGGCCGCGCCCTGCCCCAACGAACCCCCCTGCACCCCGGTGAAAAAGGCCAGCGTCGTCAGCACCTGGGTGCTGTTCGCCGGCCCACCGCGGGTCAGGATGTAGACCGTCACGATGTCGGTGAACGTGAAGACGAATGTGAACAGGATGCTCACGCCGAAGACGGGATACAGGATGGGGAACACCACCTGGAACAGACGGCGGAAGTAGCCGGCGCCGTCGATCTGCGCCTGTTCGTAGATGTCGCGTGGCATGCCGTTGAGACCGGCCAGAATAATGACGGTGGCCAGCGGCAGCATGCGCCAGATGTTGACCAGAATGATGGAAAACGTGGCCAGGCCCGCCCGGCCCAGCCAGTACATGTTGGAGAATGCGCCGAACAGGTCGCCGGGATGGCCCAGCAGCCCCATCTGGCGCAGCAGCCAGTCGTAGGGGCTGAACGTGGAATCCAGCATCCACAGCCAGCCAATCACGCTGAGCGAGGCCGGCGCGGTCCAGGGCAGCAGAATGAGAAAACGCACGATCCATTTGCCATGGAAGTTGCGCGCCAGCAGTTCGGCCTGTATGACGGCCAGGATGAGGGTGCCGATCAGCGTCGCGATGGTGATGATCAGCGTGTTCTCCACCGCGCCGATGAAGTCGGGATCCTGAAGAAGTGCCGCGAAATTGCTCAACCCCACGAAGTGCACGGTCGATCCGCCCGTGGTGACGTCGCTCAGGCTGTAATAGAGCGCCAATACGATGGGCACGCCCAGCAGCAGCACGATATACAGGATAGCGGGCAGCACCATGCCCATCGCCAGCAGCGTGTCGCGGCCTTGTTGATCCAGCCCGGTGCGGGCGCCGTGTGTGTTGCCCGCCATGTCAGGCGCCTTGGCGGTCGTTGCGCTGACCGGTTTTCGCATCGAAGCTTTTGAGCAGGGATGTGGGGATATGGAAGTCGCAATCCCGGCCCGCCTCGACGCGGTGCGATTCCCGTTCCGGCAGCTTGATGATGACGTCGGTGCGGATGTCGTTGCCGACAGTGCCATAGACCAGCGCGTCGGCACCCAGTTCCTCTATTTGTTGAACATGCACTGTGAGAAGATAGGTGTCCGACGCCAATTCGCCCGGCGCCGTCAGGAAGCAGTGTTCGGGGTGGAAGCCTATGAGCCGGTCGCCGTCGGGCAACAGGTTCATGGGGGGGGAACCCATGAACTGGGCCACGAAGGTGTTGCCGGGCTCGTGATAGATCTCGTGCGGGGTGCCGATCTGCTGGATCTTTCCAAAATTCATGACAGCCACGCGGTGGCCCAGGCCCATGGCCTCCACCTGGTCATGCGTGACGTAAATGGTGGTGACGCCGGTTTCGCCATGCAACCGTTTGAATTCGCGCCTTGCGGCGTGGCGCAGCTTGGCGTCCAGGTTGGACAGTGGCTCGTCCATCAGGAACAGGCTGGGCGAACGCACCATGGCCCTTGCCAGGGCCACCCGCTGGCGCTCGCCGCCGGATAGTTCGCGTGGCTTGCGGGCGAGCAGGTGGCCAATGCCGAACAGTTCGGCGGCCCAGGCGACTTTCTTCTTGATGTCGGCCGCGGGCATTCTGGAGGTTTCGAGCGGGAACGAAATGTTCTTCGCCACGTTCTTGTGCGGGTACAGGGCGTAGCTCTGGAACACCATGGAGATGTTGCGCGCCTTGGGCGGTAGATCATTGGCGAGTTGCCCGCCTATGTGGATCTCGCCGCTGCTGGGGTGTTCCAACCCGGCGATTGTCCGCATGAGGGTCGATTTGCCCGAACCCGAGGCGCCCAGCAGGACCAGGAACTCGCCGTCCTCGACCTCGAGACTGATGCCGTCGACGGCTTTCACGCGGCCGGTCTTACGCCCGTCGTAGTACGTGCAAAGATTCTTGATGCTCAGGCTTGCCAAGGCAGTCCTCCAATTAGGCTTGTCGAGGCAAGCCTGCACGTTGCGCCCCCCTGGCCAGAGAGCCGGGTTGGGACATGGCGCCCGCCTTTAGTGTGCTGTCCCGGCAGTTCGGGGCCATGATGACATCGATGGATTCGCCCGCACGGCAAGGCGCAAATCCCCGCGATAGCGCGGGCGGATGACAAGTGCCCGCCCGCGCGAACTACAGAATCAGGCCTTGCCTCCGATCAGGCCGCGCTTGCGCCAGCTCTCGTAGATGCGGCGGCACTGCCGTGCCGCGTCTTCGACGGCGGCTTCCGGCGAGAGGCTGCCACGTGCCGCCTTGGCCATCATGTTGGGCAACACGAAGGTGTTGAAGACTTCGCC
>DASTNK010000043.1:0-4988 GCA_035720945.1 Burkholderiaceae bacterium | reverse complement strand
AGTGCATTTTTCGTCTATACGGTCGGCCACACTATCATCAGGTGTATATGTACACAACATAAGGTTGCCGTCAGAATCGCTTCAAGGCCGCATGACCGGGGGAGGATTTCCGGCCGCAGACGACCCGCTCATTCGTCACTTCCGGAGACAACACCATGAACAGACGAGAACTGCTCAAGCTCGGCGCCCTTGCTTCCCTGTCACCCGCCCTGGCCGGTATCCGGCCCGCCTTCGCCGCCGACACCGGCCCCATCCTGTTCGGCTGCCCCAATCCCATGTCTGGCCCGTTCGCCGCCAACGGCAAATACGCCGCCATGGGCATGCAACTGATCATCGAAGAAACCGGCAAGGCGTTGGGCCGGCCCCTGGAATACAAGATTCTCGATTCGCAGGGCAAACCCGCTGTCGCCATCCGCCAGGTGCAAGACCTGTTCCAGCAGTCGAACGCCCATTTCTTCGCAGGCGGGATCCTGTCGTCGTCGGCGCTGGCCATGGGCAAGGCTCTGGACAAGCTGGGCGGCATTTTCGTCACCACGGCCGGCGCCGACGAAATCACCGGCAAGGACTGCAACCACGCCACGTTCCGCTGGTCGGTACCCACCTATGGCGCCGTGCAGGAAACCGTCGGCCCGCTGATCAAGATGCTGCCCAAGGCCAAGCGCTGGTACACCATCACTCCCAAATACGTGTTTGGCGAGGGCCTGCTCACCGCCACCAAGAACCTGCTGAAGAAAGCAGGGCTGGAACACGTGGGCAACAGCTACCACGGGCTGGACGAGCGCGAATTCAGTGGCTACCTCACCAACGCCATGGCCACCAAGCCGGACGTGCTGGTGCTGCTGAACTTTGGTTCGCAAAGTTCCGAAACCCTGCGCCAGGCGGTGAATTTCGGCATGAAATCCAAGATGACCATCCTGATCGCCTGGGCATCCGGGCTGGAACAGTTTGAATCCCTTGGCGCCGACATCTGCGAAGACGTGTATTTCGGTGTGCAGTACTGGCACCAGATCGACAGCCCACTGAACCACACCTTCGTCAAGCAGACTCAGGCCAAGTTCAAGATCAACCCCAACTACAGCCTGGCGGGTACCTATATTTGCACCAAGCTCATGCTCGACGGCATCAACAAGGCGGGGTCGGCCGAACCCGCCAAGGTGATCGCCGCCATGGAAGGCGCCAAATACAGCGGCATGACCGGGCCCGAGGAAATCCGCGCGGCCGACCACCAGGTCATCAAGAACTATTACCTGCTCAAGGGCAAAGCCAAGAGCAAAATGAAAGACAAGGACGACTACTGCGACATTCTGCACGCCGGCCAGTCTTTCCTGTCTCCGGCCGAAGCCGGCTGCAAGATGGGTACCTGACGCCTTCCCGCGGGGCGCCAGCCCCCGCTCCCGACGCATACGCCAGCCTATGAACGTCTATCTGCTGCAAGTGATCAACGGCATCGGCATCGGGATGATTTATTTCCTGCTCGCCGTCGGCCTGTCCATCATTTTCGGGTTGCTGCGCTTCGTGAATTTCGCGCACGGCGCCTTTTACGTGCTGGGGGCCTACGCCTGCTATCAGGCCTTGCAGTGGGGCGCCAACTTCTGGTGGACCTTGCTGATCGGCCCGTGCGTGGTCGGCGGCTTCGCCTGGCTGATCGAACGACTCGTGCTGCGCAATGTATATAACCTGCCGCACGAGTTCCACATACTCTTCACCGTGGGGCTGGCGCTGGCCATCCAGGAAATCGTCATCCTGGTCTGGGGGCCGGTTGGCGTGAACGTGTCACCGCCCGATTTACTCAAAGGCGTGGTGATGTGGGGCAGCTTCATCTACCCCAAGTACCGTCTGTTCGTCATCGCCATCACGGCCGTTTGCGCCGTGCTGCTGTGGCTGCTGCTGGAACGCACCCGACTGGGCAGCATCGTGCGCGCCGGCAGCGAGTCGCCTGAAATGGTCACGCTGCTCAGCATCAACGTGCATCGCATCTTCGGCCTGGTGTTCGCCCTGGGGGCGGCCACGGCCGGCCTGGCCGGCACCCTGGCCGCCCCACTGCGCGGCGTGGAACCTTTCATGGGCGTGGAAGCCATCGCCATCGCCTTCGTCGTCGTGGTCATAGGCGGCATGGGCAGTTTCCCCGGTGCACTGCTGGGCGGGTTGATAGTCGGCATCGTGCAAAGCCTCATGAGCACCTTGTGGCCACCGGGCGCCAACCTGATGATCTACGTGTCCATGGCGCTGATTCTGCTGCTTCGCCCGAATGGGCTGCTGGGGAGGGCATGATGGCCGCGTTGCGCAGACATCAATCCCTGCTGCTGGCCCTTGTCACGGTGCTGGTGCTGCCCCTCATCCTGAAATCGGGATCGCTGGCCACCGAAGTGCTCATCTACGCCCTGGCCACGCTGGCCTGCAATGTCTTGCTGGGCTACACGGGGCTGCTGTCGTTCGGGCAAGGCATCTTCTTCGGCGTCGGCAGCTACACCCTGGGCATCCTGCTGACCCGCACCACGCTGCCCATGCCGGTGGTGCTGCTCGCGGCCATCGTCGTGGGCGCGCTGGTGGCGGCGGCAGTGGGGTGGCTGAGCATCCGGCAGAAAGGCGTGTACTTCGTCATGCTGACTCTGGCGCTCGCGCAGATGTTCTATTTCCTGGCGTACTCGTTGCCGGACTGGACGGGCGGCGACAACGGCCTGCTGAACATCCCCGCTCCGCCGCTCACCGTCTTCGGCCATACGCTGCTGCCCAATCACACAAGCTGGCAATATTACGGATTCGTCGCCGTCCTGTTCCTGATTGTGTTTTATCTGTTGCAGCGCGTGGTGGATTCGATCTTCGGGCGTACCCTGCTGGCCATCCGCGACAACCCCGCGCGCGCCTCGGCCATCGGCTACGACATCACCCTGTTCAAACTCGTGGCCTTCATGGTATCGGGCGCGACCACGGCGCTGGCGGGCGCGCTCTATGCCATGGCGACAGGCATCGCTCCGCTCACCAGCATCAACTATCACATGAGCGAAACCATTCTGATCATGACCGTCATAGGCGGCACGGGCAGCCTGTTCGCCTCGGTCCTGGGCGCCGCCCTGTACGTCATCGGATCCGACTGGCTGTCCAACCTGTGGCCGCGCTGGCTGCTGGTGTTCGGCGTACTGATGATGGTGGTCAGCCTGTACCTGCAGGGCGGACTGTGGGGCCTGTGCCGCCTCGTGTTCGGCCGCCTCACCCCCACCCGCGCGGCGCGAAAGGAGGGGGCATGAACACGTCCGCACGGCCGTCCGAGGGACGTGTTCCCTCCCACGGGGAGGATGTCGCGAAGCGACAGGAGGGCGGTGACGTTCACACGCCCGCGCGGCCGCCCGAAGGGCGTGTTCCCTCCCACGGGGAGGATGGCGCGAAGCGGCAAGAGGGTGGTGACATTCACCCCCTGCTGGAAGCCCGCCACATCGTCAAGCGCTACGGCAGGTTCCTGGCGCTGGCGGGGGTGGATCTGCGCGTCCGTGAGCACACCATTCATTCCGTCATCGGCCCCAACGGGGCCGGCAAGACCACCCTGTTTCACTCGCTCACAGGCACCGTCCCGCTGACCGAGGGCACCATCCTCTTCGACGGACACGATGTCAGCCACCAACCCGACCACAAGCGCGTGCAGATCGGCATGGCGCGCTCGTTCCAGGTGACGTCGCTCTTTCCCACCTTGTCCGTCAGCGAAAACCTGCGCCTCGCGGCGCAGGGGCCCAGGCAGTTGCGGGCGTTGCGTCTGTGGTCGCCTATTCGGCACGAGGAACACGCCGCACTGGTCGAGGCCATCCTGCAAAAGACCGGCCTATCGTCGGTGCGCAACAACCTGAGCAGCGCGCTGTCACACGGCCAGCAGCGCCGACTCGAAGTGGGCATGGCGCTGGCCGCGCGCCCCCGGGCCATCTTCCTGGACGAGCCCACCTCGGGAATGGGTATCGACGATATCGGCTCCATGAAAAAACTCATCCACGGGCTGCGCGACGAGCTCACTGTCATCCTGATCGAGCACAACATGGGCATCGTCATGGACATCTCCGACACCATCACTGTCATGCAGCAGGGCCAAGTGCTGGTGGAAGGCGCTCCGCAGGCCATCAAGGCCGACGAGCGCGTCAAGCGCGCCTATCTGGGCAACATGATCACCGGAGGCCGCTGATGCTGCAGGTGCGCGACATCCACAGCTACTACGGCAAGAGCCATGTCATCCAGGGCGTGAGCCTGGAAGTGCGGGACGGAGAACTCGTCACGCTGCTGGGCCGCAACGGCGCGGGCAAGTCCACGACGCTCAAGAGCATCGCCGGACTGGTCACGCCAGCCAACGGGCAGGTGCTGTTCGAGGGGCGCGACATCACGCGCCTGGCGCCCCACCGCATCGCGGGGCAAGGCTTGTGTCTGGTGCCGGAGCACCGCGGCATTTTCCGCCTGCTCACCGTCGAGGAAAACCTCAACCTGGGCCGCAAGAAACACTCGCCCTGGTCATTGCAGGACATCTACCGCATCTTCCCGCGCCTGCGCGAACGCCGACGCAACGGTGGCGCGCAGTTGTCGGGGGGCGAGCAGCAGATGCTGGCCATTGGCCGGGCGCTCATGAACGCGCCACGGCTGCTGATGCTGGACGAACCCGTCGAAGGCCTGGCGCCGGTCATCGTGGAAGAGATCGTCGACCAGCTTCACCAGATCAAGTCGCAAGGCATCGCCATCCTGCTGGTCGAGCAGAACCTGCAGGTGTGCACGCAACTGGCCGAACGTCATTACATTATTGAAAGCGGCCAGATCGTCTACACCGGCGACAATGCCGCGTTCATGCAAGACACCCACGTTCACGACCAGTATCTGGGCGTGGGCACTGACTAGCCCCGTGCCCTCTGGCGTATCAATTCGAGTGCATAATGAAATCGACACATCCACGATACGACACTTGAGCCGGCCCTACCCTGGTGGCTCGCACAACGGGCCGCCCGTCCCGAAATTTTCGACCCGAG
>DASTNK010000042.1:0-3057 GCA_035720945.1 Burkholderiaceae bacterium | reverse complement strand
GTACATGCGGAGGCGGCCCGCCTCGAGGGCACTGTCTTGCCGCTGCTGGAGCGGGGTTGCACGGTCGTCGTCGATCATTTCGGCAGGCCCGACCCAACCCTCGGCGTCAGCGATCCAGGCTTTCAGTGGTTGCTGAGCATGGCGGGCCAGCCGAATCTGTTCGTGAAATTGTCGGCACCATACCGAAACTGGGACCAGAAAACAGAAGCTGGTCGCAACAGCGCCCGTGACGCGGCACGATTGCTGCTCGAGGCCTATACGCCAGCGCGATTGATGTGGGGAAGCGATTGGCCGCATACGCAATTTGAAACCTCGCAATCCTACGGCCAATCGCTCGAAGACATCAAGGCATTGCTTCCCGACGAGTCCACACGAATCGCTGTCCTGTCTGAAACGGCGCGCAGATTCTACAGGTTCCGCGATTCAGCCCCCGAGATCAAAAAACAGCACAGTTAAAGAAAACAGGCTCCGGACCGGTTATCCACACATCCTGTGCATAACCCCGTGAAGAACCCGGGGACACTTTCGCGCAAGGCAGAAAATCCGTGCACGCGCTCTGCCATGGATGAATTTCAACCAGTCAGCGGCTGGGCACTTCCGCGCATTGTTCCCGGCGCCATGCATTCACCAGCCGCCCGTCTATCGCCGCAAGCCCCAGGGCGATAAAGGCCATGCCCACGAAATCCCGTGCCGCAAGATGTTCCCCCAGAACGAGCCAGCTCAAGAGAATGGCGGTGACGGGAATGAGGAAGGTCACCAGCATGACATTGGTCGCGCCCATGGCGGCCAACGCCCGGAAATACACGACATAGGCCAACGCCGTGGACAGCAGCGCGATGCCCAGCACCGCGCCCCACACATGAAGATCCGGCATGGCGATCGTCCAGGGACGGTCGACCAACAATGCCACGGGTAGCAGCATCACCGTCGAGGCCGAGAGCTGCCCCGCGGCCGTCAGCATGGGTGGCACACCCATCTTCTTGAAGCGTTTCCCGAAAATCCCGGCGAACGAATACGACAGTGCCGCGCCAAGCACCGCAACCTGCGCCCACACGTGCCCACCCATGCCGTCGAACAATGTCGGGCCGATCATGACCGCCACACCCACAAACCCCACGACCACACCGATGATCTTGTTGACGGAAATCTTTTCGTCGTCGGTGAGCATGTGCGCCACAACGACCGCGAACAACGGGGTGGTCGCGTTCAGAATGGACGCCAGCCCGCCGGCTATCCGCGTCTCACCCCACGCGATCAGGCAGAACGGCACCAGATTGTTCAACACCCCCATGCAGAAGAACGCCGCCCAGACTGTGCGCCCGCGGGGCAGCGCCAGGCCCATGAGACGCGCCAACGTGAGCAGAACGGCCGCAGCCAGGCCGACACGCAAAACCACGAACGTGAAAGTGGGCAATTCCCTGACCGCCACCTCCATGAAGAAGAACGACCCGCCCCATAAGACGGACAACCCCAGCAACATGCCCCAGGACGTCAGTCCCATCGGCTTCTGAACCATGATGTGTCTCTTCAAAAGTTTGATTAAACTAAACCCGCATCCCAGCCGGCACAGGAGCCCGCCTTCCGGCTGGCGCCATACCGATACCTCGAAAAAACGGCTGGTATACGGAGATTTTAAAATCACGACAATTGAAAAACGACCGAATAATTTTCCACGAATTGTTGAATTTTTCTAAATCATGCCAGACTCTTTACCCCCGTTGCGAGCACTCAGGGCTTTCGAGGCGACAGCTCGCCACGCGAGCGTCACGCTGGCCGCCGAGGAACTCCATGTCACCCCGGGCGCGGTCAGCGTACAGATCCGTGAACTGGAATCCCATCTCGGCGTATCGCTGTTCATGCGCCTTCCACGCCGCCTGGTACTGACGTCCGCTGGCGAGCGCTATTTTCCAGTGATCCGTGAGGCGTTCCGGACGGTGCGCGCCGCCACCGCCGACGTGATCGCCCAATCGCAGCGACAAGTCATCACGATCGCCTGCACGCCCAGCATCGCCGTGCAATGGCTGGTGCCGCGCCTGGGGGCGTTGGAGCAACAGATGCCGGGTATCGACATCCGGGTCTCTCCGTCGACCCGGGTCATGGATTTCTCGCGCGATGCCATCGATCTGGCCATCCGCCACAGTTCGGGGCGTCACGACGGGTTGGTCAGCGAAAAGCTGCTCGACGACAAGATCATGCCGGCGTGCAGCCCCGCCTTGCTGGACCGGCTGGGCCCCATCGGACAGCCGGACGATCTCCGCCGCTTCCCGCTGCTGCACTGCGAAGACCGCCGCGAATGGCGCGAATGGCTGGATGCCGCCGGCGCAACCCTTGTGGACGCGTCGCACGGCCCGTTGTTCATCAACAGCAATGGCGAAATAGAGGCCGCCAAAGCCGGCCTCGGCGTGGTGCTGGTCAGGCTGTCACTGATAGAAAAGGAACTGGCCGAAGGCGTTCTGGTTGTGCCGCTGCCGCAAGGCTTGGTGAGCGACATGGCGTATTACCTCGTGTACCCGCCCATGACGCTTGATCGTCCAACAGCGCGGGCGGTCCGGGACTGGTTGGTGGGTGAAGCGAAAGCCGCAGCCAGCAAGGTAATCGGGTGCGATTGATGCGTCCCTAAATAAAAACAAAAAAGAGAAACAGTGACCGGATCACCCAAACAATACTGAATGCAGACTGAACAAAAACTGAGTTCGAGCTGAAAATCTCCCCCGATATTTTCTAGGGATTTTCCCTCGCTTTTTGAGAATATCAATAAATTCAATGGTTTACAAAAACTAAAAATCGAAAAGAGTGCTTACCACGATTTGGAACACATGCGAGAATCTCGCCACTGCCGAAACACCCTCGGCGGCAAGTTTCGCAGGCCATATTCACAGCAACCCAATTCAAGGGACTCAAGCACATGAAGTTTCAGCTCAAACCCACAAGCGCCGCGCTGATCCTCGCCGGTATCACCCTGGCGTTCGGCCAAACCGCTTCCGCCGACGTTGTCGTCAAGATCGGCAGCGCCGCGCCGCTGACCGGCAACATCGCCCACATCGGCCAGGACCAGGC
>DASTNK010000041.1:0-8346 GCA_035720945.1 Burkholderiaceae bacterium | reverse complement strand
ACGGCGAAAGCGCCGGCCTCTTCGTGGGCAAGCGCGTCCTGCAAAATGCGCTCGGCCGATTCGTCTGTCATGCCCTGGGCCTTGAACCCACCCATGGTGTTCTTGTACTGCGGCATCAACCCAACGTGCGCCAGCACCGGCACGCCACGATCCACCAAGAAACGCGTGGTCGGCGCCAACGCGGCGCCGCCCTCGAGCTTGATGCCGTCGGCGCCACTGGCCGCGAGCATGCGCGCGGCATTGGCGAACGCGCTCGAGGCCGATTCCTGATAACTGCCGAACGGCATGTCGACGAGGATGCAGGCATGGCTGGTGGAGCGCACCACAGCGGCCGCGTGCGCCGCCATCTGATCGGCCGTGATGGACAGCGTGTTGGGCAGGCCATACCCCACCATCGCGGTGGAGTCACCCACGAGTATCAGATCGAGGCATTCGTCCAGCAACCTGGCGAACGGCGCCGTGTACGACGTGAGGGCCGCGATCTTCCTCTGACTCTTGTATGCCATGATCTGGGGGATGGTGACGCGAGTTGCCTGTGTGTGTACGCTCATGACTTTCTCCTGAATACCCTGGGTGATGCCAGTGCCTCGCTTGGTTGGTCCGAACACTCATCGCAGGCGGACCCGCCACATGAAACACTGAAACGAAATGCAAGACACAAAAGATGCGTCGCCCACTCGGCGTCCGTATAATGGCCCGACCGAAAACAACAACGCACCGGTTCCCATTCCGATCAGGCGGCGGCGCGCATCCATGCGCGAACAATCGTACAGCACATCGGCAACAACCCCACGCCGCCCCTGGCGCACTATCCATCGCAACCTCTACCCACGGGGCCCGCGGCCAACGGAACCGGCTTTCCCCTTCCCGGAGGCACTTCATGTCAAACGCACAGAACACTGTCACTTTTCACGATGGCCGCACGGCGCCGCAAGTAGGCTTCGGCGTATGGCAGATCGAGAACGACAAAACGCCCGCCGCTGTCGCGGCGGCCTTCAATGCCGGCTACCGCCTGGTGGACACCGCCGCGATGTATCACAACGAACAAGGCGTGGGGGTGGCCGTGGCGCAAAGCGACATAGGCCGGGAACAACTTTTCATCACCACCAAGCTTTGGAATGATCGCCATGGCCACGATCAGACCATCGCCGCATTCGACGAAAGCCTGGCCAAGCTCGGTCTGGACTATGTGGACCTCTACCTCATACACTGGCCCGTGCCCAAGCAGAAGCTCTACGTCGATGCCTGGGAAGCGCTGATACGCCTGCGTGACGAGGGGCGGGCCAAGTCCATAGGCGTGTGCAACTTCAGCACCAGCCACTTGCAAACGCTGCTGGACAAAACCGGGGTCATTCCCGTGGTCAACCAGATCGAACTGCATCCGAACTTCCAACAAACCGAGCTACGCGATTTCCACGCGGAACACGGCATCATCACGCAAGCCTGGAGCCCGCTGGGCCGAGGACGCCTGTGGGACGACCCCGTCCTGGGCGCCCTCGCCCACAAGCACAACCGCTCCGTGGCCCAGATCATGATCCGCTGGCATCTTCAGTTGGGCAACATGGTGATTCCGAAATCGGCCACTCCGGGGCGCATCCTGGAAAATTTCCAGGTGTTCGACTTCCAGCTGGACGACGATGACATGCGCGCCATCGAGGCGTTGGACACGCCCGACGGCCGCCATGGCCCCGACCCCGAGGAATTCAGCCTCGGCACCGAGGCGCATCAGGCGGCGGGGCGATAACCGTCGCCATCGCGGGGATTCGCGACGCAACGGACGACCTCAATCCACGGATGCGTGCGCCGCGGTTCATCCGGAGAACCGTGGCTCGTCCGGAGAACCGTCTTTTTAATAATGCGGCGGCTTTTCTTGCGCGTAGGGATCGGACCCGCCCGCGTCATCCAGGCGGCGCAGCAGCATCCCGCACAAGGCCCGCAATTCGTCGATCAACTTCTGCTGTCGATACACCTGCTGGCTCAGGGACTGCGTGAGGTCTTCCTGGGCTGTGAGCTTCAGTTCAATGTCTATCAGGCGATCTTCGATGGCCACGGCGTGCTTCCCAGGTGAACAAGCCCGCAGTGTAACGCGGGGCTCGTCGAAGCACCCCGCCATGATCCGCCCTGACAAGCCTCGGCGCGGCTTTCCTGTACGATAGGGTTCATTGGAAACACCACCTATCGCACATGACCACGCTTCCCATTGACAACCCATTCCTGGAATGGCTCGGCGTCGAATTGACCGCCTGGTCCGAAGGCTATGCCGAAATGCGGCTGGCCATGACACCGAATCTAAGCAACCGCTCCGCGCGCGCGCACGGCGGCGTGCTGTGCACGCTTCTGGATTCCGTCGCGGGGTACGCGGGACTCTACGCGCCCCCCGGCGCGCCACGCCTCAGTGGCCTCACGCTGTCACTGACGACGAACTTCCTGCATAGCGTGGACGGGAATTTCCTGATCGCCAAGGGCTACGTCGAGCGTCGCGGCCGCAGTATCTATTTCTCAAGAGCCGAGGTCTGGCAAGACGATACGCAGTTGCTCGCCACCGCGATGGGGTCGTTCAAATACCGTCACGCCTGAGGCCCGCTGATCAGGTGCCGCCAAATGACCTATTCATTATCCATTTTCACGTCGTTGCGCCCTTGCGTCTTGACGGCATAGAGCATCCGGTCCGCCCGGTCCAGCAGAGACTGCACGGTGTCGTCGGGTCTTGCCTGGGCCACCCCGGCAGAGAATGTGATGGCGAAGTGATTAGCCCCGCCAGGAAGTTCAACCTCGAGTGGGCGCGCGCGCAGGCGCATCAGTGACTCAACGGCGATCTCCCCGCCCGCGTTGGGCCAGATAACCAGGAATTCCTCGCCTCCAATACGGGCCGCCAGATCCTCAGACGCCCGCATGTTGGTTCGCAACATATCGGCGAAGCGACACAACGCGAGATCGCCGGCTTCATGGCCGAAGCGGTCATTCACCAGCTTGAAATAATCCAGATCGATCAACGCGACACTTATGCACACAGCTTCGGTGCGCGCGAAAGTCAGCATATGTTCCAGGAACGTGTAGCCGTAACGCCGGTTCGGCAACTTGGTGAGGAAGTCCGTTTGTGAAGCCTCCAGCGCCATGTCCCGGGAGATGCGCAGCGACATTTCGGCCCGCTTGACGGCTGTGATGTCGCAGGCCTCGCACAACAGCCAGCCGTCATCCAGCAAGGTTTCGGTAAGCCAAAACCGACGGCCATCGATCAGCTCGACGGGAAACGCGCGCCGTGGCTGCGAGCGCCGTCGTTGCTGAACATGCACCAGATAGTCATCGACGGACAGGTCCCGGATCCGGACGCCGGTGCCCCGCGCATGATTGAATCGAACAATACTCTCGAAGTCGAGCTCGCCCTCCATGCCCTGGAGAAATGTCGTGCGGAACAACTGATTGGCGTAGTGCAACCTATCCTGATCATCGTACAGCGCGATCAGAAGCTGTCCACCGTCCAAGCCGCCCAGCAGACGCCTATGCACATCCACAAACCGCGCCTCGGCAGGGCTATCGTCGCCCAAAACGTCCGGTCCGCCCATGGGTCCTCATCACTGGTTCGAATTTTTGTTGTGTAAGCGGGAAAATCGCGGCAGGCCCGCCGCCACGGCGATCCGAAATTCGAAACCAAGAGAACGGAGCGCGGACTCCCTCGAATCCTGGCCTTGACACCGCAACGCGCCCCAATGACCAGATCCGATACACATTTAGTGTAATGAAAATAAATACTAAGGCGTGTACAACGCCCTAGTACTTGTCAAAATTTAACAATATGAAATAAAACCCAACGAAAACTCATCAGTGTTCATCTTGCGGGAACCGGAAACCGCCATGCCCACTCGCCTTTTCGCAGGCGTTTATCGCTTGAACATTCGTGCCCGCCGAGAGATCTTCCACACCCGCGCAGGTGGCGCGTTGCGATACACAATGCCCGTGCGGCGCGCACGCAACCCCAGACGATCCAGGAGACGAGGCTCGATCGGGCAACGCAGGCCGTACGAGAAAAGATACATGGCCCCGTCGGCGTCGAGTGCCTCGAAGACGCTGCGCAGGATGCCCAACTTGCATTTGACGGACATGTTTCGCAAAGGCAGCCCGCACACCACCGATCGGACCTCCAGTGCCACTGCGGAACGATACAGGCGCGACGCGTCGGCGCACAACACGTGCGAGGCCGGGAACCGATAGCGCAGATTGTCGGCAAGGCGCGAATCCAGCTCGACCAGAATCAGGTCTTCGGGCGGCACACCGATTTCCAGCATTTTCCGTGTGAAAACCCCTGTACCGACACCGAGTTCGAGCACCGGGCCGCCAGAAGAGTCCAGTTCGCTGGTGATCGCGTTGGCTAGGGCTGAACTGGAGGGCAGTACCGCGCCGACTCTCGACGGGCTTTTGCGCAGCGCCTTGACGAACAGCGCGGCGTCGAAAGCCATTCGAACACCCACGTGCGCGACACCACGCACAGTGACGGCCCACTGCATCACGGCCGAAGGAAAGTTCCACAGCAACTGGGCGACAGACATAGATTCTCCCCTCCTGGGCTTCGGCACCGACCAATGCGTCGATCCTTGGAGCCAGGATAAATCATAGCGCCAACGGGAAGAGCCGCTCCATCCCCTAAAAAAACCGCCCGGTGCCCGCGCCCTACCACCGCCGGCCATGCCATCCGCGATAGCGGCCGCCCCAGCCATGATGGCGATGCCCCCATCCGCCACTGAAGAAATCGAAACCAAAGCCCAGATAGACCGGTGGGCCGACATAGGCGGGGGCCACGTAGGCGGGGGCCACATAGGCGGGGGCCGGCGCCACGTAAATGGGTTCCGACACCTGCTGCGCGGTTTCGGTCCGCACATGCACCAGGGCACCTGTGCTGTCGTAATACGAATAGGTCGTCGTCTGCGGGGGCACATAGGCCACGCAGCCGGCCAGGCCACAGACAGCGGTCGCGACGAGTATCAGGCGCCCCGCCGCTTGGGAAATTCGGGATTCCATGATTCACCACCCCAAAGAAAAGTCGTATAGTGCTTCGGCGTCGCATCGCGAACGCCCGACAGCATCCACTCTTCACCATTATGCCGCCGGTACAATCATGCTGGGGCACCACCACAACACGCTGAAACAACAATTTGCCCCCTCACCGGCCATTCGCTCATGCACACCCTGAACCATACCGCTCCAGATGACGAAACCGCTCTGCGAGATCTCTTTGACGCCACCCCGACGGCGCTCTGGCTTGAAGACTACAGTTTGTTGCATGATCTGTTCGACTCCTGGCGGAAACAGGGTGTCACCGACCTGCCTTCGTTCCTGAAGCAGGACTCCACCCGCCTTGCCGCCTGTGCGGCGAGCATGCGGATCGTGCGTGTCAACCGTCGCACCCTGTCCATGTACGCCGCCGCCTCATCCGAGGAACTCGTCACGCGCCTGGGTGAAATCCTGCGCGACGCCCTGGCCGAGGCATACATCTCCGAGCTGGATCAATTATGGCGCGGCAATACCTCGTTCCAGAGCCAGACCGTGAACTACGCCCTGGATGGACGCCGGCTGGACATCCTGCTGAAGGGCGTGGTGCTGCCGGACAACGAATCAACCTGGGATCGGGTGCTGGTGTCGATCGACGACATCACGGAACTTGAGAACGCCCGCCGTCAATTGGTGGCAAGCGAACAATACGCCCAAGGCATCTTCGAACAAGCGCCCGTTTCGTTGTGGGTGGAAGACTTCAGCGCCATCCGCCATCTGCTCGACAGCGTGCGGGAACAAGGCATCATGGATTTCCGCACGTTCACCGACGTGCATCCGGAATTCGTGACGCGCTGCATGTCGGAAATACGGGTGCTGAACGTCAACCGCTACACCCTCTACATGTTCAATGGCGCCAACAAGCACGACTTGCTGGGACGCCTTCCGGAAGTATTCCGCGAAGAAATGCTGCCGCACTTCCGCGAACAACTGATTGATCTATGGGATGGTCAGTTTTTCCAGCAACGTGAAGTCGTCAACCACACGCTGGACGGTACCCAGTTGAACATCCACATGCAGTTCTCTGTCCTGCCCGGGCACGAAAAAGACTGGAGCCTGGTGCTGCTGGCCTTGACGGATATCACGGCGCGCAAGAAAGCGGAGAACTACCTGGAGTACCTAGGCACACACGACGTGCTGACCAAGCTCAAGAACCGGTCGTTCTACGTCGACGAGATCAAACGCCTCGAGCGCAAAGGCCCGTTCCCCGTCACAGTCATCATCATCGATCTCAATAACCTGAAAGACATCAACGATACCCAGGGCCACACCGTGGGCGACGCCGTTCTGCGGCGGGCAGGGGAGGTCCTGCAAAAGGCGTCGGACAAGAACATCCATGCCGCACGAATAGGCGGTGATGAATTCGCCCTGCTCATGCCCGATACCGATGAGATCAAGGGCGCTGTCATGCTCGACAGCATCCGCAAGCTGGTCGATTTGAACAACCAGTTCTACACCGGCCCCACCTTGAGCCTTTCCATGGGGATCGCCAGTTGTCGCCAAGGCAGCGAGCTCAGCGAAGCCTTGCGCCGCGCCGACTTGGCCATGTACGACGACAAGCGCGCGTTCTACGGATCGAGCGACCAGAACCGCCGTCGACAATAGGGCGCATCATCCCCATCGCGCACCACCCGGCGACATATCGCCCGAATGGCGTATCGCCTGAATATAGACATCGCTGTTTCTTTGACTTACTATGTTTTACACATTCTGCATGCGATTTTTTTGCTTCGCGTGACGCGCCTGATACCTACGACCGCTACGCCGCTGCATTCCTAACCGAGGGATGGCTTCGCGCACCGCCATGAGGCCCCCTCATCCCCACCAAGGAGGCCGGTCATGTCAAACACCCCTGACGAAAACAATCACGCCGACGCATCTGGCGGCACCGCCACGCACTGCATCACCCGACGGCGCCTGATACAAGCCACCGGCGCCGCCGGGCTGGCCGCCATCGCCGCCCCGCTGTTTCCATTCAGCACCGCCTACGCCGCTGAGCGCACGCTCAAACTGCTGCAATGGAGCCATTTCGTACCCACCTACGACAAATGGTTCGATCAATTCGCCAAAGACTGGGGCGAAAAGAACAACGTCAAAGTCACTGTCGACCACATCAGCATCGCCGACCTGGTCACCACCACCTCCTCCGAGATATCCGCCAATTCCGGGCACGACCTGATCGAACTCGGGTCCGAGGCCGCGGCGTTCTCGCCCAGCGTGCTGGACATGGCCGACATCAATCAGGAAGTCGCCAAAGCCTGCGGGCCGGAGTTCTATGCGTCCACACGGGTCTCATACAACCCCGTGGCCAAAGAGTGGTACAGCTTTTGCCACGGCTGGACCATAGACTGCGGCGATTACCGCCAATCGCTCTGGACGAAGGCGGGCATGCCCTATGGGCCAGACACCTGGAACGACATTCTGGTCACTGGCGCGGACATCATGCAAAAACAAGGCATACCGGTCGGCATCGGCATGTCGCAGGAACTGGACTCCAACATGGTGGCGCGCGCCGTCCTGTGGGCCTGGGACACGTACATTCAGGACGAATGGGACAACGTCGTGCTGGACCAGGGCGTGTTCAAACGGCGTGCCGTCGAAGCCGTCAAATACATGTCCGACCTGTTCCACAAAGCCATGACCCCCGAGATCTTCGCGTGGAATGCGGCGTCCAACAATCAGGCGCTGATCGCGGGTAAAGCGTCATACATCCTCAACTCCATCTCAGCCTATCGCTCGGCCCAGGAGAAAAAGCCCGACATCGCCAAAGATGTTTTCTTCACCGGCCCGCTGGCCGGCCCCAACGGGACACGCTGGGGCAACGTCCACGTGCTATACAACTACATCATCCCGAAATTCGCCAAGGCCCGCGAAGACACCGCCAAACAGTTCATCAAGCACCTGGTCGAAAACTACGACCAGGCCATGTACCACAGCAAACTCTACAACTCGCCCAGCTTTTTCGACACGGCCGTCCCCAAAGGGAATCGCGGTTATCCGGCCGTGAAAGACGCCGCCCGCCTGCTGGATCTGAACAACGCCTGGTTCGCCGACGATCCGTTCCGCCTTCAAGGCGAAGCCACGGGCAAGCTGAAACCGCTGCTGGGCGCCACCAACTGGACCACGAACCTGGGGCACCCCGGCTATTCCAACCCGGCCGCCGGCGAAGTCTTCAACACCTTCGTGTTGCCCAACATGATGGCCAAGGCGGCACGTGGCAGCCTCTCGCCGGAAGCCGCCGTCGAAGACGCGGCACGGCAGTGCCGCCGCATCTACGAGAGCTGGCGCAAGCGCGGCCTGATC
>DASTNK010000040.1:0-10126 GCA_035720945.1 Burkholderiaceae bacterium | reverse complement strand
GCCAGGATTTCAGGCCAGAAACAGGCAGTCGCGTCACAATGCAGCCATTCGATCAACGACAGGTGAATTTCATGAATCGGAGCCTATTGGCCGCTGCCATGGCATTAGCGGTGACATGCTCGACACCCGCGCTGGCCCATGTCGACATTGGTATTGGGATTGGCATCCCGGGGTTCGGTCTGGGTGTGCCTGGCGTGGTGGTTGCCCCACCGGCGTACTACCCTCCTGTGGAGTACGTGGCGCCGCCGCCTCCTCCCGTGGTGGTCGTCCCACCCAGGCCCGTCTATACCCCTTACTATGGCTGGGCGTATCCCCGTTACGACCATCATGACGACCACTGGCGAGACCGTCCCCGCTGGCGCGGCCACAAGTGGCGCCATGGCGACGATGACGATCAGGGCGATTGATTGTTCCCAGACAATCAAGGTATCAGTAATCATGGTCGCCGCGGTGCCAGGCGGGGAATCACGCGCCGGCCGGATTCGCAAGCGACAAGCCCATATCGTCGTAGCGCTGGTCGGCAAAGCGGTTGGTGTTGTACCAGAAACATCAGGAAACATCGTGGCCATGGTCAGGATGACAGAGAGCATGACCATCAGCCCTCTCAAGCATCCTGGCTCGCTCGACCTCGATCACCCAGCGATGTCTTCTGCCGTGCAAGACGTCCGGGTAAGGGGAGAATACGAGGAAAGATATTTTCCGCTTTGAACATCCAATGAGCCAGCGCCCCCAGCACGTGCAAGCCAACCAGCGCGGCCAAACTGTAGGCGGCCAGTGAATGCAGTTGCCCAAGCCAGGGCGACAACGTATGGCTCCTTGGCATCAACGTCGGCAGCGAGAACAGCCCGAAACAGTTGGCCGCATGCCCAGCCGCATTGGTCTTGAGCCACCCCAGCAACGGGATGGCCAGCATGAGCGCGTAGAGCAAGCGATGAACAAGCTTTTCAACGCGATAGGCTGACGTGCCAGCCGCGTTGGTTGAGGGTGGCAGTTGGTGTCGCACACGCAACCTGTTCACCAGGCGGAGCAGTACCAGCCCGAGAATGGCGATGCCGATCGACTTATGCAGATCCAGCAGGCCTTCGTTGTCGTCGAGCAGCCAACCGATGACCAGGTTGCCGATCAGCGCGATGGCCAGCAACCAATGCAGTAAGCTGATCGAAAGAGGGTAGCGGATTACCTGTTTCATGGGGGTCACCTCTGTTCGATTGAACACATCCGTCATCCCAGCAGATGGTGGTAATGCCTCTTTGTGACGTTGATCTTGCGCAACGCGCGTTTGGCGGCTTTCATATTGTTCGCTTGAATGGCTTGATCGACCTCGGTGAGCTCATGTCGCAACGCGCGCATGCCTTTGTCGTAGGTCGACTGATCGCTTCGATAGAGTTGACGGCTTGCCCGATGCGCATCGCTTTCCAACCGCGCCACATGGCGGCTCAGATCAGGCATGGTTTGACTGGCCAGCGCTCCCCGCATGGCATGCTTCATGTCCCTCATCAGAGTCTTGATCTCGCCGGCCCTCGCAAGCGGCGCGGCGGCCAGAAAAGAGGCACACATCAGAACGGGGAAAAGGAGGCGGAATGGAGATTTATGCATGGACGGACACCCGATATGAAATTTCAATGCCCGCGAGTTTAGGCTCTCAAGATTAAGCGAAACTTAAGAGCCGATCTCGTCAACGGGCGTGCTTGATGCGCGTATGTCTAAGCGGTTATCGTTATTGACGATCAGCGGGGACTTTGGCGGCAACGGGCGGGAGCGCGGCACCATGCGGGTATTACTTGTCGAGGATGACAACCTGATAGGCAGCGGGGTCGAGGATGGTCTGGCCGAGGCTGGCATGTCCGTCGATTGGGCCCGCGACGGCAGGCAGGCGCAACTCGCCCTGGACACCACGCCGTACGCCCTGGTCGTGCTTGATCTGGGGTTGCCACGAATGTCGGGAACCGAACTGCTCGGATGGATCCGGAAACGCGGGGATCACACACCGGTGCTTGTCATGACTGCGCGCGATACGGTTGCCGACCGTGTGAGCGGGCTGAGCGCCGGCGCCGACGACTATCTCGGCAAGCCATTCGACCTCACGGAATTGATCGCGCGTTGTCGCGCTCTCGTGCGACGCGCACAGGGGCGCGGCACGGAAACGATCGAATACGGTGATCTGCTGGTCGACCCAGAGCGCCTGATGGTCATGCGGGGAAACGAGCGTATCGCACTCACCTCACGTGAATGCGCATTATTGGTCGATCTCCTGGCGAACATGGGTCATCCGCTTTCCCGCGCGCGTCTTCAGGATAGCCTCTATGGCTGGAATGAAGAGATCGAGAGCAACGCGATCGAGGTGCATGTCTCGAATTTGCGCAAGAAACTGGGCGCCAAGCTGATCCGCACGATTCGCGGCGTTGGCTACGTGATGGAGAACATGTCGTGAGGGGCTCGATCAGGAAACGTCTGACCTTCCTGATGTTATCCGGAGTCGCACTGGTCTGGGCGTACGCGCTGTATTCCAGCTACCATCAGGCGGTCGACGAAGTGGGGGAGTGGGACGAAACCCGCATTGAGCAGACCGCCCGCGCGTTGCTCGTGCTCGATGCGCGGGATCTGTCGGCATTTGCCAGAGCGAGCCTCAAGCCACGTGATGACGATGACGACAAAATATCGATGCGCCTGCTGTTCGAAGTGACCGGTTCGAACGGACAAATACTGGCCGCCAGCCCGGGCTTGTCCTCAACAGGGGCCCCTCTTTTCTTGACTGGATCGGCCAATCCGGGCTGGACGCACAAAGCGAAGTGGCATGCCTATGTCATTCGCGACGCCGGAAGCGGGCGCACCGTGCGCATCTTCGAGCAGCGCACGCACCGTTCCGAGCTATCGACCCAGGTCGCGCAGCGTATTGCCAGACCACTGATGTTCGCACTGCCACTCCTGGCGGTGCTGATCTGGTTCGCGATCGGCAGCAGCCTGGCGCCTTTGCGATTGCTGTCCAAGGCCATAGAGGAACGATCGCCCGATGGCCTCGAAGACATCGATGTCAAAGGGGTACCCGATGAAGTTCAACCGCTGATCGTCGCGCTCAATGCGCTGCTGCTGCGCTTGCGCCACTCGCTTGACCGTGAACGCGCGTTCACCAGCAACGCCGCCCATGAACTCAAGACACCACTCTCAGCGATCAAAGTCCAGGCGCAGGTTGCCCTGACAGCGCGCGACCCCGATCGCCAGGGGCGCGCGATGCAGCGCGTGGTCGAAGCCGTTGATCGAAGCACGCATCTAGCCGACCAGTTACTTACCTTGGCCCGAATGGAGGAAACCATACCGCTGCCCAGCGCGCCAATGGACCTCTCGGATATGACCAGGGCATGCATCGCCGACCAGCTTGCCCGGGCGGATCGCAAGCAGATGTCGTTGACGATGCGGGCTGACGGCGCAATCGTCGTGCAGACACCACCCGTGCTGATGCGCATGCTGCTCGATAATCTCATCGACAATGCGATCAAGTATGGGCATGTGCGGGGCAGGGTCGAGATTTCGGCATGGAAAGATGTCGACGGCACTATTTATCTGCAGGTGCGCGACGACGGCCCCGGCGTTGCCGCGGCGGATCTGCCTCGCCTGCACGACCGTTTTTTTCGGGGCGCCAACCATGGCGAGCAGGGAAGCGGACTGGGCCTATCGATCGTTGCACGCATTGTGTCCCAATTACGCGGGAAAATGGAATACACGGCCGGAATGGAAGGAAGGGGCTTCGGCGTGCGCATCGGCCTGCCCTCGGCCGCCCCCCGTTAGCCCGTCCGCAGGCACACCAGGCACCTCGCGCGTGCCGCGTATCGCACCACATCCGGTGTCGACCGCGTTTGGCGGCTACCGGCAACCTATGACGCCGATTCCCGACGGTTGTTTCGTTTTAAAGACTGATGACTGTTTGCGATGACAAGGCAGTCGTCCTGGCCGACAGGAGGACTCACCGGCCAATCTTTGTCCATCCATCGGGCAGCCAACGAGGAAGCATGGAGGCCAGCACGTCATCCTTGAGAACGACATGATGGAAAAGCGCCGCCAGTGCGTGAAATCCGGCAAGCCACATGATCGCGTCGCCAAGCCACTTATGGGCCGACGCGAAGGCCGCGCCCACGCCGTGAGACATACCGAACAATGGTCGAATCTCGGCCCCGGCCAGAAGCGTCAATGGGTGCCCTTCGAGCCACGCGCCAGCGATGGCGGTCAGCGGAAGGGCGAGCAGCAGCAGATACAGTGCCCATTGAACAGTCGTCGCCATCACAACCATCCAACGAGCGCCCGGAGGCGCCTCGGGGCGAGTGGCAACCGCCCGCCACAGCAAACGGATGACGGTGAGCGCGAACACGCACAACCCCAGGGTTTCATGCAATTGACGGTTGAACTCGTGAGCGGATGAATAGACACGCTGCTCGGGCCCTCCCGGCCCATATATGAACGCAACGAGGACAAGCACCGCCGTGCACCAATGAAGGAATTGAGAGATTGAATCGTAATGGGTGGCGGAGCTTTTCACCAAAGTGTTTCCGATGCGTCGCCCCGGAAGGGCAACAGGTTTCATTGCGCTGACCAGTTTGCCTATGACGATAATGTCCTGGTAGTTTAATGGGCCGTCCGGCAATTCACAATGAGACGGGCCGCGCATCACAACCAGCCATCATGGGCCTCCCGAACTCGGCTTCTTTGTGGAACGACGACAGGTGAATCCACAAATTATTTTTTGAATCTTTAATTTTACATAATATACATTATGCGTTTTATGGTGATCTACCAATAAACAAAACCGGGAAGCGACAAAACTCGCATTTCAGTCTGCTCCGTCAAGCACGCATGAATGCGATGTTATGTTTTGTTTCATTTTCTTTTTTGTGCGTACTCAGAACTAAGAGAGACAATCAGAATGCCTATACCGCTTCCCGGCCGAAAGCCTCGGGTAGTCAAGAATAACGGGTTGGGTTGGGTTGGGTTGGCCAGTTCAGTTGGTTGGTTGAGACACACCAAGAAGGAGATCGAACCGTGCAAGAATTCTCCGGTCCGCCAGACTCACTTCCGCCATCACCTCGCCGCAGGCGCCTGCTCGCCGGATTCGTCGGCGCATACACCGCCACATTGGTTCCCTGGGCAATGGCCCAACCCGTCAAGGGCGACCAGCACGGTGCCTTCCTGGCCTTGTCGGCCATCATCGCAGGGCGCCAGTCGCTGGACGCCGACATGGCTGATCGAATCTTCAGGGCGCTCAGCGTCGAACAGTCGGGGTTTCCCGCCTCCGCCGCCGCATTGCTCCAACTGATCGACGAGCGCAAGCTCGATCCGATGCAGTTGCAAAAGACGCTCGACGATGAAAAATCACCACTTGCCCCCTTGCCGCGCAAAATCGCGACCGCGTGGTTTCTTGGTGTGATCGGCTCCGGTGCCCAGGCACACGTCATCGCATACGAGGATGCGCTCAACGCGCAGTTCGTCGCCGATGTGCTCAAGCCTCCCACCTATGCCTATGGCCCCTATGGCAGTTGGACGCGCAAGCCCTTGTAAGGAAACCCCATGGCAGACTCTCTGAACGCGGATTTCATCGTGATCGGCTCCGGCATCATCGGTTCCCTCACGGCCATGAAGCTTGCCCAGGCGGGCGCGTCGGTTCTCATACTCGAGGCCGGCCCCCGCTACACGCGCGATCACATCGTGGCGAATTTCCGCAACTCGCCTCGACGCAGCGACTGGATGTCGCCCTACCCGTTCTCCCCCTGGGCGCCCAACCCCATCTATAAGCCGCAAGACAATGGCTACCTGGTACAAGCGGGCCCCTACCCGTACCCAGCGGAATACATACGCATGGTGGGCGGCACCACCTGGCACTGGGCGGCGCACGCCTGGCGCAATATCCCCAACGACCACCGCATCCGCACGCTGTACGGCGTCGGGGTGGACTGGCCGGTTTCCTACGACGAGCTGGAACCCTTCTACCAGGATGCCGAGGAAATCATGGGCGTATCTGGCGCCCCCGACACCGGGTCGCCCCGTAAGAAGCCCTTCCCCATGGAACCGGTGGCCGAGCCCTACGCCATGCGGCGTGTGCGCGAACGACTGGACCCAACCTACAAGGTCGTCACCAACACCACGGCGCGCAACAGCCGGCCCTACGACGGGCGCCCCGCCTGTGTCGGCAACAACAGTTGCCAGCCCATCTGCCCCATCGATGCGCAATTCAACGGTGGGCGCGCCGTGAAAAAAGCGGAAGACGCCGGAGTCAAGCTGGTGCCCAACGCCAACGTCTACAAGCTGGAAAGCGACGACAAAGGGCGCGTGGTGGCCGCGCTATACTACGACCCCAACAAAGGCACGCACCGTGTCACGGGCAAAACCTTCATCGTCGCGGCCAACGGCATCGAAAGTCCGCGGCTGCTCCTGCTTTCCACCAGCGACAAATTTCCCAAAGGCCTGGCCAACGCGCGGGACATGGTGGGCCGGCATCTCATGGACCACCCCAGCACGTCGCTGACTTTCGACGCCGACGAAGACCTCTGGCTGGGCCGTGGCCCGCAAAGCCCCAGCTCGATCAACACCATGCGCGATGGCGAGTTCCGCAAAGAGCACGCGCCCTACCGACTGGACTTCACGAACATATCCCGGGTTGACGGCACCACCAAGTCGCTGATCGCCGACGGGGTCTATGGCGCCGAATTCGAGCGCCGCCTGCGGCACAGCGCGGCGCGGGAACTGAATGTGAAAACGGTGCTCGAGGTACTGCCCCACCGCGACAATCGGATTACCCTCAGCTCGCAAAAAGACGGCATGGGTATTCCCAAGCCTGAAGCTCACTACTTTATCGACGACTACACACACAAGGGCGCCATTCGCGCTCTGGACGATTTCCGTCGCATCGCCGATCTCATGGGGGGCACCAACCTGCGCTTCACGCGCGACGGCGAGTATGCGAACAACCAGCATATATGCGGAACCGTCCGCACGGGTAATGATCCCGCCACCTCCGTCGTCGACAAGTGGGGGCGCGCGTACGACCACGAAAATCTGTTCATGGTTGGCACCGGGGTCATTCCCACCTGCGGCACCTGCAACTCCACCGAGAACGGCGTGGCCCTGGCGCTGCATACCGTGCATCACATTCTGGGCGGGCAAGCCGGCGGTTCGCACGCCGGCGATTCTGCCCGGGCAAAGTCTTGACCATCCCTGTAAAGGCGGGTCCCCATGAAAACGACGATGTGTTTGAAAACCATTCTGTCCTCGACCCTAGCGGCGCTGGCCGTCTGCCTGAGCCTGGGTGCCCAGGCTGCCGACACAAGCGACGCCAAGCTTATCCAGCAAGGGAAGTACCTGGCCACGGCCGGTGACTGCATAGCCTGCCATACCGCCCGGGGAGGCAAACCTTTCGCCGGCGGCTTGGCGGTTTCCACACCGTTCGGCGACATTTTTTCCACCAACATCACGCCGTCTAAAACGGCCGGTATAGGCAACTACACACTCGAACAATTCACCCGCGCACTGCGCGAAGGCGTGCGTGCCGACGGCAAGCATTTGTACCCAGCCATGCCGTATACCAGCTACGCGCAACTCAGCGACGCCGACATCAAAGCGATGTACACCTATTTCATGCATGGCGTCGCGCCGGTCGACACCCCGGCGCCCAAGACATCGCTGCCCTTTCCGTTCAATATCCGCCTGGATATGTTGGCCTGGAATTTTCTGTTCCTCGACGACAAACCGTATAAGCCGATTCCCAACAAAGGCTACCTCTGGAACCGCGGAGCCTATCTTGTCCAGGGTCTGGCGCATTGCACGGCGTGTCATACGCCTCGCAACACGTTCATGGCGGAGGACTCCTCGCGTTCTCTGGGCGGCGCTTACGTCGGCCCCTGGTATGCCCCCAACATCACCTCTGATTCCAATAGCGGCATTGGCGGCTGGAGCGACAAGGAGATCATCGAATACCTGAGCACGGGCCACACAGCCAAAGCCCAGGCCTCTGGCCCCATGATGGAGGCCATAGACTTCAGCCTGAGGCACCTGTCGAAGGACGACTTGAAAGCTATCGCGGTTTATCTGAAAACAGTGCCGGCCATTCACGATGCCGCGGATACCAAACCCGTCTACGATTGGGGCAGCGCCTCCGACAAGCTGGCCACCGTGCGCGGCCAGCCCTGGCCGTCGAATCCAGATCAAATGACCGGCACGCAGCTTTACGACGCGCACTGCGCCACTTGTCACCAGGCAAAGGCCCAGGGCAGTTTCGACGACGGCCTGCCAGCGCTGTTCCACAACACGGCAACCGCGCGTACTCAGACCAACAATCTGGTCCTGGCCATACTCGACGGCATTCACCTGCCGGCGCAGGGCAACGGCGTCGTCATGCCGGGCTTTCGCGAGGCCATGGACGACACGCAGGTGACGACCCTGAGCAACTATCTGATAAAGGCCTATGGCAACCCGGCTGGCAAAGTCACGGTTGAACAGGTCGCCGCCCTGAGAAGCGGCGCCCCCACCCAAGCCTCCGGGGTGGATTTGTTATTGCTCGCGCGTATCGGTTTGGTGATCGCGGGCCTCATCATACTGTTGATTCTTTATTTGATTTTTCGGCCGCGTCGGCGTCGGGCGTGACCCCGCGATGTATTGTCCCACGGTTACAAGGCCCCCATGTTGTTCGATGCAATGTGGGTTGCTAAATTGACTCAACGAGGATCCTCCATCATGACTATCGCCATCACAGGCTCCACAGGCCAACTCGGCCGCATCCTGATCGAAAGGCTCAAGGCCTCCCAATCCGCCAACAGTTTGGTCGCGCTTGCACGCACACCCTCCAAGGCCGCCAACCTGGGCGTTTCGGTGCGTGAGGCGGATTACACCAAGCCAGATACGCTCGTTCAGGCATTGTCGGGCGTCGACACGCTGATGATGATTTCCGCAAGCGAAATCGGCCAACGCGTCGAACAACATCGCCACATTATCGACGCCGCAAAAAAAGCAGGGGTACGCCGCATCGTCTATACCAGCTTGCTACGGGCCGACACCTCCCCTCTCGAAGCCCTGGCAGACGAGCATGTCCAGACGGAGCGCATGTTGAAAGAGTCTGGCATTCTCCACACCGTCTTGCGCAATGGTTGGTACACCGAAAACTACCTGGGCTCGATCCAGGGCATCCTGGCCGGCAATGCCGTCTTGGGGGCAGCTGCCGCCGGCCGGATTTCTTCTGCCGCGCGGGCCGACTATGCCGAAGCCGCGTTGGTTGCGCTGTCGCAGCCGGAACACGATGGCAAGATTTATGAATTGGCGGGTGACCAGGCATACACCCTCGCCGAGCTGGCGGCGGAGATCGCCAGGCAAACGGGCAAGCCCATCGTTTATCAAAACCTGAATGCCGCATCCTATGCGAAGAAACTTCAGGAGTTTGGCCTGCCCACAGGGTTTGCTACGGCCATTGCTGATTGGGACGTTGGCGCATCCAAGGGCGGTCTGTTCGATGACGGTCACGTGCTCTCAAGGCTCATAGGGCACCCAACGACACCCATGTCCGTGGCTGTTACCCAGGCTCTGAAACAGGTATAGCGTGCTCACACGATCAGCCCTTCACACGCGCGGGTCAGATCTCCTGGATAGTGTCCGTGCGATGACAACCATGACTTTCCATCAAAGGAGCACGGCGTGAGCAAGAGACGAGATGTGGCAGGTCAGTTGGGCATTTCTCCTTTGAAAATATACCGACGTTGCTCGATGCCGGTCATCCGAATTGCTCGAGGGTAGTCATGAACACTACGAAAGCCGCAGTTGCCAAGCCCATCTTGAAGAACCTTGATCGGCTTATTCCAGACCTCGAAGCCCTATACAAAGACGTGCATGCGCATCCCGAGCTGTCCATGCAGGAACACCGAACCGCTGAGCTCGCGGCCGACCGGTTGCGCGCAACCGGTTATGACGTGACGACCGGTGTCGGCGGCACGGGCGTGGTGGGGGTGCTGAAAAATGGCGACGGCCCCACAGTGATGATGCGCGCCGATATGGATGCGCTGCCGGTCGAGGAAGCCACCGGTGTGCCCTATGCCAGCAAGGTCAAGGGTGCCGACGCCGACGGCCAGGCGGTGCCGGTGATGCACGCCTGCGGTCATGA
>DASTNK010000039.1:0-8055 GCA_035720945.1 Burkholderiaceae bacterium | reverse complement strand
GTTCGGCTGTTGGAGTTACTTGATGCGGCCCGTGACGAAGGAGTGATCTCGGGGAAATATGTTGCGATCGCCCGTGCGATGGAGGTGTCATTGGCGCGGTTGGTCGGTGTCAAATTGCCGATAAACATCGATGGGGCCACGGCCGCTGTTTATTGTGAACTGGGCTTTCCGGCGGCTCTCGGTCGCGGGCTGTTTATCTTGTCGCGGTCCGTCGGTGTCCTGGCTCATGCTTATGAGCAATCGACCTTGTCCGAGCGCATCAAGGGGCCGATGCCTCCCAGTGTTCCATATTCCTATGTCGGGCCGGCGCACCGGAATTTGGATGGTGCGAGTTGAGAGCGGCTCCCGTAGTTTGCCGAGAAGGCTCGGGTTTGTGTGAGCCTCCGTGGTAACGACTTGCCTTGTGAATTGGAGAACGCTCGAACCATTCACTGACGTACGAGGTTTCGACGGTGTGTCGAAACCTCGTTTTTTTGAGAATCCCTGGAGGACCCCTGGATGAAGGTACTGGTGCCCGTCAAGCGCGTGGTGGACTACAACGTGAAGGTTCGCGTCAAATCGGACCAGAGCGGGGTGGACATCGCGAACGTGAAAATGTCGATGAACCCGTTCGACGAGATCGCGGTGGAAGAGGCCATGCGGCTCAAGGAGAAGGGCGCGGCGCAGGAGGTCGTGGCGGTCTCGTGCGGCGCGCAGGCGAGCCAGGAGACGCTGCGCACGGCGCTGGCCATCGGCGCGGACCGCGCGGTGCTGGTGCAGACCGACGTCGAGCTGCAGCCGCTGGCGGTGGCCAAGCTGCTGGCCGCGGTGGTGCGCAAGGAGTCGCCCGGGCTGGTGATCCTGGGCAAGCAGGCCATCGATGACGACGCCAACCAGACCGGGCAGATGCTCGCCGCGCTGCTGGACTGGCCGCAGGCCACGTTCGCCAGCAAGGTCGAGATGGGCGAGGGCTCGGTGCGCGTCACGCGCGAGGTCGATGGCGGCCTGGAGACCCTGTCGCTGAAGCTGCCGGCCATCGTCACGACGGACCTGCGCCTGAACGAGCCGCGCTACGTGACGCTGCCCAACATCATGAAGGCCAAGAAGAAGCCGCTGGAGACCGCCACGCCTGAAGAACTGGGCGTGGACGTCGCGCCGCGCCTGAGGACGCTGAGGGTCACCGAGCCGCCGAGCCGCTCGGCCGGGGTGGTGGTGCCCGATGTGGCCACGCTGGTGGACAAACTCAAGAATGAAGCGAAGGTGATCTGATGACGACGCTGGTAATTGCCGAACACGATAACGCCCAGTTGAAGGGCGCCACGCTGAACACGGTCGCGGCGGCGGCGCGACTCGGTGGCGACGTGCATGTGCTGGTCGCTGGGGGCGGGGCGCGGGCCGTGGCCGAGCAGGCCGCGAAGGTGGCGGGCGTGGCCAAGGTGCTGCTGGCCGACGCGCCGCAGTTGGCCGAGGGCCTGGCCGAGAACATCGCGGCGCAGGTGCTGGCGGTGGCGCAGGGCCACAGCCACATCCTGTTCGCGGCGACCGCCGCGGGCAAGAACGTGGCGCCGCGCGTGGCCGCCAGGCTCGACGTGGCCCAGGTCTCGGACATCATCGCGGTGGACTCGCCCGACACGTTCCAGCGGCCCATCTACGCGGGCAACGCCATCGCCACGGTGCAAAGCGGCGATGCGGTCAAGGTGCTCACGGTGCGCACGACGGGGTTCGATGCGGTGGCGGCCGAGGGCGGCAGCGCCACGATCGAGGTGGTGGATGCCGTGGCCGATTCCGGCCTCTCGACGTTTGAAGGGCGCGAGGTCGCCAAGAGCGACCGGCCGGAGCTGGCCGGTGCGGCCATCGTGGTCTCGGGCGGGCGGGGGCTTGGCAGCGCCGAGAACTTCAAGCTGCTGGACCCCCTGGCCGACAAGCTGGGGGCGGCGCTGGGAGCCTCGCGCGCGGCGGTGGACGCGGGCTACGCGCCCAATGACTGGCAGGTGGGGCAGACCGGCAAGATCGTCGCGCCGCAGCTGTACATCGCGGTGGGCATCTCGGGGGCCATCCAGCACCTGGCGGGCATGAAGGACTCCAAGGTCATCGTGGCCATCAACAAGGACGCCGAGGCGCCCATCTTCGGGGTGGCCGACTACGGCCTGGTGGCCGATTTGTTCCAGGCCGTGCCGGAACTGACCGCAGCCCTGTAGCTCTGTAGGTTGGGGCAAGGCTGGCGGATCGCCGGCCTGCCCGGGGCAATGCCGCGCGTGGCGGCGTTGCCCCATGTGCTGACGCTTCCCCGTGGGGCGGAATCCAGCGCGAATGAATGGTGCCGCGCCAACATGACCCAGGAGACGATTCATGGCCTATCGCGTACCGACACAGGATATCCGTTTCGTTTTCAAAGAGCTTGCCGGGCTGGATGACATCCTGGCGCTGCCGGGCTTCGAAGAGATGTCGGACGAGCTCATCGACGCGGTCATGGAGGAAAACGCCCGGTTCGTCGAGCAGGCCGTGGCACCTCTGAACCGTAACGCGGACACCGACCCCGCGCGTTGGAACAATGGCGCGGTCGTGACGACCCCGGGCTTTCGTCAGGCGTTCCATGAGTACGCCCAGGGCGGTTGGCAAGGGTTGCAGCACGACCCGAAGTGGGGTGGCCAGGGGTTGCCGAAGATGGTGGCCGCCGCTGCCGGTGAGAACATCAACGCGGCCAGCCTGGCGTTTTCGCTCTGTCCCCTGCTGACCGACGGCGTCATCGAGGCGCTTGCCACGGTAGGCGACAAGGCTCAGCAGGATCGCTTCATCCCCGCCCTCATCGAAGGACGTTGGACGGGCACCATGAACCTCACGGAACCGCAAGCGGGGTCGGACCTTGCCCTGGTTTCCACCCGCGCCGTGCATCAGGGGGATGGTTCCTACCGGCTTTCCGGCCAGAAAATCTTCATCACTTACGGTGAGCATGATCTCGCCGAGAACATCATCCATCTGGTGCTCGCTCGCACGCCGGACGCCCCTGCCGGAGTCAAGGGAATTTCGTTGTTCATCGTGCCCAAAGTCCTGGTCGGCGATGACGGCTCCCTGGGTGCGCGCAATGACGTATGGTGCGCGTCGCTGGAGCACAAACTGGGCATTCACGGCAGTCCCACGGCGGTGCTCTTGTACGGGTCGGGCAAAGGCGAAGTGGGCGAGGGCGCGGTCGGCTACCTCGTTGGTCAGGAAAATCACGGCCTGGAATACATGTTCATCATGATGAACGCGGCGCGCTATGCCGTCGGTATTCAAGGCGTGGCAGTGTCTGAACGGGCGTTGCAGAAAGCGCAGGAGTACGCGTTCGAGCGTGTGCAGGGGCGGGCGCTGGAAGGGTCGCCGGGCGCGGTGGCGATTGCCCGCCATCCGGACGTGCAGCGCATGCTGATGACCATGCGGGCCCTGACGGAAGGCGCGCGCGCGCTGGCGTATGTGGCCGCTGGCGAACTCGACCGGTCACGTCATCATGCCGATCCGGCCGCGCGTGAACGCAGCCGTCAGCGTTATGAGTACCTGGTTCCGATCGTCAAAGGGTTTTCCACGGAAACCGCTGTCGAGGTCGCGTCCCTGGGCATCCAGGTGCACGGCGGCATGGGCTTCATCGAGGAAACCGGGGCCGCGCAGTATTACCGCGACGCGCGCATTCTGCCCATATACGAGGGCACGACGGCGATCCAGGCCAATGATTTCATCGGCCGCAAGACGCTGCGCGACGCGGGGGCGGTGGCACGGGGCATGGCCCAGGACATGCTTGCCACAGCGGCCGAGCTGACCGCGGCGTCCCCCAAAGGCTATGAAGAAGGCCTCGGCCTCATTGCCCGGCAATTAGAGGCGGCGGTTCAGGCCTATACGCACGCCACGGATTTCATGCTGGCCAACGCCGCCAATGAAGTGCGCGCCGTCTTTTTCGGCAGCGTTCCGTATCTCATGCTGGCGGGGGTCGCGCATGCGGGCTGGCACATGGCCAGGGGGGCGCTCGCCAGTGCGCGTCGGTTGGCGGCGGGTGAGGATGACGCCTTCCTGCGCCGCAAATTCGCCACGGGCGTTTTCTACGCTGGCCACATCCTTCCTCGTGCCCAGGCGCTATCGGTGGCTGTCATAGAAGGCCAGGTTGTTAGCCGACTGACAAACCAGGTTTATTCCGCATAAGAATATTCACAAACGGTATTTCCATCGCAACTTCGTTGCTGACACAATGTCCTGGCGTTGACCCGTTCCGGGTCACAAGGCTCCGCCCTCACAGCGCGGAGCTTGTTCTTCACGACCAGCTGATCAAGAGAGTGACTGCCATGACATTGCGACTGGGCGATACCGCCCCTGATTTCGAGCAGGATTCTTCCATCGGAAAGATCCGTCTTTATGACTACCTGGGTGACAAATGGGGTGTGCTGTTCTCCCATCCGGCGGACTTCACTCCAGTGTGCACCACTGAACTTGGCTACACCGCCATCTTGTCCGACGAATTCGCCAAACGCAACGTCAAAGTGCTCGCGGTTTCAGTCGATGACGCCGATTCGCACCGTGGCTGGATCAAGGATATCGACGACACCCAGCGGACCACGGTCAATTACCCGATTCTGGCGGATTCCGATCACAAGGTGTCGAATCTCTACGACATGATCCACCCCAACGCCAGCACCACGGCAACCGTGCGCTCGGTGTTCATCATCGACCCGGCCCGGAAGGTGCGGCTGACCATCACGTACCCCGCCAGCACTGGTCGCAATTTCAACGAAATCCTGCGCGTGATCGATTCGCTGCAGCTCACCGACAACTACAGTGTGGCGACACCGGTCAATTGGGAAGATGGCGATGACGTCATCATCTCGCCCGCGATCAAGGACCCCGCCGTTCTGAAGCAGAAGTTCCCCAAGGGCTACACCGAACTGCGCCCGTACCTGCGCGTGACGCCCCAGCCGAATCGTTGAGCGACGATGCCGGGCACTGGTGCGGTGTTGGTCCTCTAACGCGTCAAACACTACACCGGCCTGGCGTTTCACCTGCTTGCCTCCTCATGCCCAGCCCCTGGCTGGGTTTTTTCGTGGTGCGCCCGGCGGGGCGCATTCTTGGCCGGCGCGGCGCCATCCGTGGTGGCGCGATACTGATACTGTTGTTTTGTACAGTTAAAAATGCTATAACTGTTTTTATGAACAGTATCCGGCCTGAGCTTTCTGTCGTTGGCTTGATGCAAGGCGGGGGCATTGTGTTTTCCGCCATACCGATCCATCTTTTCGACCGAGGCAACCATGAAAACCACCACACCACGCGACACCCCCATGAAATGGCCTTTTCCGCCCGCACCGGCGCGCAACGCGCCGCCGCGGCCCACCCGGGGAGCCATGGCGGTCGATATTTGTCTCGTCGTCGTTTGGGCAGCTCTCATTCCGGGTTTGATGTGGCTTGGGGCCGCCAGCGGCTTCTGAATCGCCAAGGCACGGCGCACCGTATCGTTTCGCACCACCTGGTTCGTGCTTTCAATGTGGTGTGTTTCAAGCTATAATGCTTGGTTTTCAATCGCATCCTCTGTCGGGGCGATAGGTTTCCCAAGAAAAACCCATGGGGATTCGTTCATCCATGGCTGGCCTGGGGCGCGATGGTCGGCAAGACCTTCGTTTCCAACACAGGCCAAGGGAATAGGGGCCTACCCGTTCATGATGACTTATGGAGTCAATTCAGTGAATCTGATCGAGCAGCTTGAGCAAGAAGAAATCGCGCGCCTCACCGGTGGTCAGGCCGTGCCTGAATTCGCCCCGGGCGATACCGTGGTGGTCAGTGTGAACGTGGTTGAAGGCAGCCGCAAGCGCGCGCAGGCCTACGAAGGCGTCGTTATCGCCAAGCGCAACCGTGGCTTGAATTCGTCTTTCATCGTTCGCAAGATTTCCTCCGGCGAATCCGTTGAACGCACGTTCCAGCTTTATTCCCCGCAAATCGCCAGCATTGAAGTCAAGCGTCGTGGCGACGTGCGCCGCGCCAAGCTGTATTACCTGCGCAGCCGCGCCGGCAAGGCGGCCCGCATCAAGGAAAAACTGGTTCGCGGAGCCGGCAAGAAGGCCGCCGCGCAATAATCGCGACGCCTGTCACCAGCTTGCGGCGTGGGCCGGCCCGGTGCAACCGGGGCCCGGCCCATTCGTTTTTGGCCAATGCATCACGGCTTTCGTCATAGGTTGAAACCGGTTTGGGCGGGTGTGCGGTGTCCAATAGTGGTCAATAGGGTTTTCCATAAGGCGAAGCAGAGTAAAATGTGGCATCGGCAACAGTGCGGTGTCCGGGGTCGCAC
This sequence comes from Burkholderiaceae bacterium, assembly GCA_035720945.1. Taxonomy (GTDB): domain Bacteria; phylum Pseudomonadota; class Gammaproteobacteria; order Burkholderiales; family Burkholderiaceae_B; genus SCQX01. The sequence goes on along the minus strand of DASTNK010000039.1, from coordinate 1,781 downwards.
CCAGGTCGCCGCGCAGATTGGATCCACATGTCGTCATCCAGCTCTGTTTCACGCACGCCTCGCTCCATCGTCACGCCGGGCTTTGACCCCGACGCCCAACCTGTCATTTCCTCCAAAGCGCTGGCTCCGTTGCAGGCTGCGACGCTAGAGCTGGATTTCATCCGCGCCGCATTTAACTGCCCCGTGGAATGGGTGGTGGAACCCGTGTTCGCCAAGTCATTCAGCGACGGCGCAGCCCATGAAGATGTCACGCACGCTGCGGTGTTCATCGCGCTGGTGCAGCGGTTGTCCGGCCTGCATGTCATTTTCACCCGGCGCTCGCCGCACCTGAACGACCATGCGGGGCAGATCAGTTTTCCGGGAGGGCGCATCGAGCCCGACGATCCGGATGCCGTGGCTGCGGCGTTACGCGAAACCCGGGAAGAAATAGGCATCGATTCCCAATTCGTCGAAGTCATAGGCACTCAGCCTTGCTTTCTGACGTCCACCCGCTTCACTATGAAGCCCGTCATAGGCGTGGTGCGGCCCGGGTTTTCGATCACTCCCAACCTGACCGAGGTGGCCGAAGTCTTCGAGGTGCCGCTGTCGGTGCTCATGGATACGCGCCTGCATAGGCTGCACGAGGCCAGGCTGCCGGATGGCGGACACCGTTTTTATTTCTCCATCTCGTGGCGCGCGTATTTCATCTGGGGCGCCACCGCGGCGCTGGTGCGCAATCTGTACCATTACCTGGCGGCGGCCCAGGGCGTGCTGGGAACCGCGCCACAATCCTGATCGACCCTCCCCCCGCGAAACCGAAGTGATTCACCGAGTCGCTTCGAATCGGCGCTCGAGCCGACAGCGGCCACGCTTTGCCTCAATAGTGGTTTCGGGCCTCATTCTCGGCCAGGATGCGCTCGTACAGCGCATGCCGCGCCACCGGGATGTCGCCGCGTTTAACGGCCTCCAGCACGCCGCAGCCCGGTTCGTGCCTGTGGGTGCAGTTGTAGAAGCGGCAATGCTCCCGGGCTGCCCGGATTTCCGGGAAACCACGCTCGATGTCGTCCATGCCCAGGTGGTATAGGCCAAAGGCCTGGAATCCGGGGGAATCGATGATGTCCCCCAGGTGGTCGGGCAAATGGTAGAGACGTGTGCTGGTGGTGGTGTGCCGACCGGCTCCCAGTGCCTGGGAGTGTTCCTGGGTGTGCGCCCGTGCCTCGGGAATGAGGGCGTTCAGCAGCGTCGACTTGCCCATGCCGCTTTGCCCCAGTAACAGGCTGGTCCTGCCCTCGAGGCTGGGCAGCAATTGCCGGCGTGCGGCGTCGACATCGCGCGCGCTCAGGTCCAGAACGCGAAAACCCAGGTGCGCGGGATAGCGCAGGCGCTCGCGCGCGGCCGACGCGCCGTGGTCAAGATCGACTTTGTTGAGGATGATCAGTGGTTCTATGTTCGCGCTGGCGGCCGCCACCAGCGCCCTGCCCAGGAGGTCGTCCGAGAAAGCCGGCTCGACGGCCACGACGAACAGCAACTGGTCGACGTTCGCAGCAAACTGCTTGGTGCGGAATTCGTCGGAGCGATACAGCAGGTTGCGGCGCTCCAGGATGGTTTCTATCGTGCCTTCCCGCTGTCCCTGCGGTGAGATCAACACTTTGTCCCCCACCGCGGCCCCCGCCTTCTTGCCCCGGGGGAAGCAGGTGCGCAGGGTTCCGTCGGCGAGTTCGACCATGTAATGGCGCCCGTGGGCGGCCGTGATCAGGCCTTGCAATAACGTGGGACGGGAGTCCGGCGTTGCCTTAGGCATG
>DASTNK010000038.1:0-3660 GCA_035720945.1 Burkholderiaceae bacterium | reverse complement strand
GACTGGAAGCACGCCATGATCACATCGAACAAACATGACGCCGCCACGCTTGAACTCGCGGTGGAGGGCATGACTTGCGCCTCGTGCGTGGGCCGCGTGGAACGTGCCCTGCGGGCCGTGCCTGGCGTGTCGGACGCCTCGGTGAACCTCGCGAGCGAACGCGCCACCATTCATGGTGTGGCGTCCACCGAGACACTCATCGCCGCAGTCGACAAAGTGGGTTATGGCGCTCGTGCCATCGACACGCTCGACCTGGCCGGCCGTGACGAGGCCACCGCCAGGAAGGACGCCGAGCGCGACGCGCTCAAACGCGATCTGCTCATCGCCACCGCGCTGGCGCTGCCGGTGTTCATCCTCGAGATGGGCTCGCACATGATTCCCGCCATGCATGCATGGGTACAAGCCACCATCGGCATGGAGCAAAGCTGGGTGTTCCAATTCCTGCTGACCACGCTGGTGCTGGTGTTCCCCGGGCGGCGCTTCTACGCCAAGGGCTTTCCGGCGCTGTTTCGTCTCGCGCCAGACATGAATTCCCTGGTGGCGGTGGGCACGGCGGCGGCGTATCTCTTCTCGGTGGTCGCCACTTTCGCGCCGGGGTGGTTGCCGGCGGGCACCGTCAACGTCTATTACGAAGCGGCCGCCGTGATCGTGGCGCTGATTTTGCTTGGCCGTTTTCTGGAAGCGCGCGCCAAGGGGCGTACGTCCCAGGCCATCCAGCGGCTGATGGGCCTGCAGGTGAAGGTGGCCCATGTGGTGCGTGGCTCCCAGGTCATCGACATCCCGATCGGGGACGTGGCGGAGGGCGATGTGGTCGAAGTGCGGCCGGGCGAGCGCGTGCCGGTCGATGGCGACGTGACGGATGGGCAGAGTTATGTCGATGAGTCCATGATCACTGGCGAACCGATCCCGATTGGAAAGGCCGTGGGTGATTCGGTGACCGGCGGCACGGTCAACCAGAAGGGCGCGCTCAGGTTGTGTGCCACCGCCGTCGGCGGGCAGACTGTGCTGGCGCAGATCATCCGCCTGGTCGAGCAGGCTCAGGGGTCCAAGCTGCCCATCCAGGCCGTGGTGGACAAAGTCACGCTGTGGTTCGTGCCCACCGTGATGGGCGCGGCGCTGCTCACCCTGCTGGCCTGGCTGATCTTCGGGCCATCGCCGGCGCTGACATACGCGCTGGTGAATGCCGTGGCTGTGCTCATCATCGCCTGCCCCTGCGCGATGGGGTTGGCGACGCCCACGTCCATCATGGTTGGCACCGGACGCGGCGCGGAATTGGGCGTGTTGTTCCGCAAGGGCGACGCTCTGCAGCTCCTGAAGGACGCCCGCGTGGTGGCCCTGGACAAGACCGGCACGTTGACCGAGGGAAAGCCGGCCCTGACCGATCTCGAAACCGCCGAGGGCTTCGATCGCGCGTCGGTGTTGGCCCTCGTGGCCGCCGCCGAGTCGAGGTCGGAGCACCCGATCGCCCGGGCCATTGTCGAGGCCGCATCGCGGGACGGCATCGCACTGTCCGCGCCCAGCGTGTTCGAGTCCATCACCGGCATGGGCGTGCACACCGTGGTCGACAGGGTCAAGGTGGATGTCGGGGCGGATCGTTACATGCGTTCCCTGGGACTGGATGTGGCGGTGTTCGCGCAGACCGCCGAGCGGTTGGGGGGCGAGGGTAAATCACCGCTGTACGCCGCCATTGACGGACGTCTGGCCGCGATCGTCGCAGTGGCCGATCCCATCAAATCCGGCACGCCCGAGGCGATCGCGGCGCTGCACCGGTTGGGTTTGAAAGTGGCCATGGTCACGGGGGACAACGCCCGCACGGCCCAGGCCATCGCGGCCAGACTGGGTATCGACGAGGTCGTGGCCCAAGTGCTGCCGGCCGGCAAGGTCGACACGATCCGGCAGCTCAAGGTGGAGCACGGCACCGTGGCCTTCGTGGGCGACGGCATCAATGATGCCCCCGCGCTGGCCGAGGCGGACGTGGGGCTGGCGATCGGCACCGGCACCGATGTGGCGATGGAAGCCGCCGACGTGGTGTTGATGTCTGGCGACCTGCAAGGCGTGCCCAATGCGATTGCCCTGTCCCGGGCCACCATTGGCAACATCCGCCAGAACCTGTTCTGGGCGTTCGCCTACAACACGGCGTTGATTCCTCTGGCGGCCGGCGCGCTGTATCCGGCCTATGGTGTGTTGCTCTCGCCCATTGTGGCGGCGGGCGCGATGGCGTTGTCCAGCGTGTTCGTGCTGGGCAACGCGCTGCGTCTGCGTCGATTCCGGCCAGTGCTGGCTTCCGCATGAACAAGGATTTTCGAAATGAATATCGGACAGGCTTCCAAGGCATCGGGCGTCTCCGCCAAGATGATCCGCTATTACGAGCAGATCGACCTGATTCCCCGCGCAAGCCGGGGCGATTCGGGTTATCGGGCCTACGCGCAGACCGATATCCATCGGCTGCGCTTCATACGCCGCGCCCGCGACCTGGGCTTCTCGGTGGCCGAGATCGGCGATCTGCTCAGTTTGTGGAATGATCGTTCGCGCCAGAGCGCGGACGTGAAACGCCTGGCAAAGGCGCACATCGCCGAGTTGGAGGATCGGATCGACAGCTTGAGGCAGATGGCCGACACGCTGAACACGCTCATCGCCTGCTGCGCCGGGGATGAGCGGCCCGATTGCCCGATTCTCGCCAATCTGGAACAGTCCGACGAAGACGCCCCGGCGCTTCAACACTGAACGGACCGCTTTTGGGGCGAACCCGCCGTGTCTGGGCTTGGTCGGCTATTTTTCGCGGGCCGCGTGCGGACTGGGTCGACCATCTTTCGCAAGGCGGGAAAATAGGCGCCGGGTGTGGCGCTATCGGTTGCCACCCTGGTTCGTGCCACCTTCCGCAGAGGTCTCGGGTGTCCGACGCTCGGCCATGGCTTGGTGATATAGATCGAGATATTGCCGAGCGATTTCGGGCCAGCCGCGCGTGAGGGAGAAATCCTTCCCTCCCTGGGCCAGGCGCCGGCGCAGTGAATCGTCCTCAAGTATCCGGGTGATGCTGCCGGCAAGCTCGTCCGGGTCTTCGGGCTGGGACAATAACAACGCTTCCTGTTCGTGCCGGATGTACTGAGAGAGTCCGCACCAGGGTGTGGCGCTGACGATGACCGGCAGCCCGAACGCCATGGCTTCGAGGGGCGCCATGCCATAGCTGTCGTTCAAAGTGGGGTGAACGTACAGGTCCGCGACGGCGTAGTAGGCGTCCACGTTCGACGTTTCGCCCGCCACGACGACACGTTCCATCACCTCGGCGGCCACGTGCTGGCGCACATACGCGCGGGTGGTGTCGTCGCCGCCGACCACGAGCAATTTCACGTGCCCCGGCAGTTGGCCCATTGCCTTCAGGATGACCGGAAGGCCCTTGCGCAGCGGATTCCGGGCCACCAGCAGGCACACCCGATCGTCGGGCGAGAAACCCAGCGCATGGCGCTGGGCGGCGCGTGCCGAGGCGTCTGGCAAAGGCGCGGCCGACACGCCGGGAGGGATGATCTGAATATCGGCGATCGGGCCGTAAGCCTGCTCGAGTTGTTGCGCGATCAGCCCCGAGACCGCGACGGTTCGATGCCCTGTGCGGGATCGGACGCGGCAGGATTCCATCCATAGGTAGGTCGATATGCGCGGGCTGAT
>DASTNK010000037.1:0-46728 GCA_035720945.1 Burkholderiaceae bacterium | reverse complement strand
GCCGACAACGGGTAGAACACGGCCTTGATCAGCAGCGTGAGCGCGACGATGGTCCAGCCCCAGTTGCCCAACAGGGAATGGAGGAGCGACATGAGCTGGAACAGCGGCTTGGCCACGATGGTGAGCCAGCCGTAGTCCACGACCAGATCGAGCCCCGGCGCAACCGCGCCCATGGCTTTCTGGTCTTGCGGGCCGGTCCAGAGCTGGGCGGTGGTGACTTTGTCCTGCCCCGGGGCGATGGTGCCCACGGGCAGGATGCTGCGAATCGCGTACAGCCCGTTGGACAGGTGCGCCACCTGGTTCGTGCGGACCACGCCTTCAGGCGGGATCCAGGCCGTGGCGAAGTAATGCTGCACCATGGCGATCCAGCCGTTGTTCGCCTTCTTGATGTATTGGTCCTTGCCCTTCTGGATGTCGGAGAACGTGGCCTTCTGGAACTTGTCTTCGCTGGAATACACGGCCGTGCCGGTGTAGGCGTGCGTGAAGTGCGAGGCGCTGGCCGGATCGCTGTCGTCGCGCACGATCTGCAGGTACAGCGACGGCGAGATGGGCTCGGTGCCCAGGTTATAGATGGCGTTCTTGACGCCGATGTCGTAGCTGCCCTTGCGCAGCGTGTAGGTGCGAACCACCTTGACGTTGTCGCTGGTGGCCTCGAACACGACGTTGAGCGTGTCGCCTGTCATGGTGGTGTCGGTGGACACGAGCTTGAAAGGCGTCAGATGCGTGGGGTAGCTCTGGCCGTTCGGCGCGCCGACCACACCGCTTTGCACCAGATAGGTCAGGGATTTGGAGTCGTCGAGCAGTGTGAACGGTTGTTGGGGGTTGTCGACGGCTTTGTATTTCAGCAGCTTGGCGCCGATGAGCTGGGCGCCCTTGGTGTCGAACGTGAGGTCGTACACATCGGTGCGCACCTGCACCTTCTGGGACGGCGCGACCGGCGCGGCCTTGTTGCCGGGCACGGCGGCGTTGCCCTTGGCCGCCGGGGCTTCGCCTGGGGCCGAGGCCGGCACATTGGCGTCAGCCACCGGGGTGGAGGATGCCTTCACCGCAGGCTTGGCGGCCTGATGGGTGCTCGTCTGGCCCAGGCCGAAGAGCGACGGCTGGCCATTGTGCACTTGCCAGTTGTTCCACAACAGCAAGAGCGAGAAAGAGAAGATCATCCAGAGGACGGTGCGTCGGATATCCATAGCGCCTGAATTCAAGTTGGTGCGGAGCAAAAAAGCCAGTCAGTGTAACGTAGGCCGGCCAGACCCGCGAAGAAGCAAAAGCGTTCGCTCAAAACCTCGTGGAGCGCCATCGGCCGACAAAGCCTTAATGGCACTTGTGTCCCCATTTGTGTTCCACATCGGGGACGGGGTCGTACCCGCCCTGGCACCATGGGTGGCAGCGCCCGATCCGCTTGATCGCCAGCCACAGCCCGGCGATCGCCCCGTGTGTCTGGATGGCCTGGATGGCATAGGCGGAGCACGTGGGGGTGAAACGGCAGTTCCTGCCCAGCAGCGGGCTGATGAAATACCGGTAGAACCGGATGGGGGCGATCAGCAGGTACTTGATCATGACCGGGCTCGCTCGAGCAGGAATTCGGTTTCGGCCCGGATCAGCGTCCGAAGTTCCGTGAGCGAGAGATCCTGAACCTTGCTGTGCAGGCGAAAGACCAGATCGCGCTGGGGGAGTTCGTGCTGCTTCCTGCGGAAGGTTTCGCGGATGACCCGTTTGATGGTGTTGCGGGTCACCGCCCGGGCGGCGAACCGTTTGGCCACGATCAGGCCAAGCCGGACTGGCACCGCTTCGTCAGAAACCTGCCTGGGCGTGGTCACGACAAGCAGCGCCCCTCTGGCAACACGTTTGCCTTTGAGGGCCAGGGCGTATTCCGAGGGACGATGCAGACGCGCCGTGGCGGGAAACGAGGCGCTCATGGTTGATTGCGCCGGTGCGGGCGGTGGGGACGAATCCCCGGAGCGGGTGCTCAGACGGCCAGACGCTTGCGCCCCTTGGCGCGGCGAGCGTTGAGGACGGCGCGGCCACTGCGCGTTTTCATGCGCACACGGAAACCGTGGGTGCGCTTGCGACGGGTGACGGAAGGTTGGTAGGTGCGTTTCATGGAAGGATCCGAAAATAAAAGAGCTGACCTGGCGACCCGTGGACAATGCCCGCGGAGCGGATTCGCCCCGACGCTCGCGCCCGGTCGTTGCGGTTTGCCCCCAGCTGTTGCAAGCAGGCGGCGAAAACGACTGAACTAGGGAAAACACTTGGAAACCCGGCCGCCCCCCTGGAGGTGGGCGGCCCTGCCCGGTTCGAATCTTGCCCGACCAGGCCGCTTTGCAAAGGCGCGCGTCCCCGCGTGCCCCGGCGACTGCGTGAACATGACCACACAGCCCCGGAACCCCCAAGGCCAAATCGGCGTGGGAATTCTTACTAAAAGCCCACCATTTCATCAAATTTCCCCTGAATAGTCAAATTTCCGGGCGCCGCATGCCGGGCAAAAACCGCCTGGCTTGTGGATAACTCCCCCCCCGACGAGGTAGAATGGCGGTTTGTGAAAGTGGTGGACATGAAAGATTTCTGGCAGACCTGCCTGCAACGCCTGGAGCAGGAGCTACCCCCGCAGCAGATCAGCGCGTGGATTCGCCCCCTGGTGCCCGTGGCGTTCGATGAAGCGCAGGCTGTGTTGCGTGTGTCCGCCCCCAACCGCTTCAAACTCGACTGGGTGCGCCGCAACTATGCGGGCCAGATCGCATCGCTGGCCGCCGAATGGTATGGCCGGCCCGTCGAGGTCGAATTCGAACTCGCCAGCGCGCCCGCGGGCGCCGCCCGGCCGGTGGCGGCCCGTCCGGCCGACGCTCCAGCCGCCATCGCCACACCCCCCGCCGGCGCCGACCCGGCGCCCGCCACCACGCCTGTCCCCACAGTCAAGGTGGTGACGCAGCCCGGCCAGGATCGGTCGCGCCTGAACCTGGACCTCACCTTCGACAATTTCGTCACCGGCAAGGCCAACCAGTTGGCGCGCGCCGCCGCGTTGCAGGTGGCCGAGAACCCCGGTGTGTCGTACAACCCGTTGTTCCTGTATGGCGGCGTGGGCCTGGGCAAGACGCACCTCATTCATGCCATCGGCAATGCGTTGCTGCGCGATTCCGCCGACACGCGCGTGCGGTACGTGCACGCCGACCAGTACGTGTCCGACGTGGTCAAGGCGTACCAGCGCAAGGCGTTCGACGAATTCAAGCGCTACTACCATTCTCTCGATCTGCTGCTCATCGACGACATCCAGTTCTTCGCCGGCAAGAACCGCACCCAGGAAGAGTTCTTCTATGCGTTCGAGGCGATGGTGGCCCAGCGCAAGCAGATCATCATCACCTCCGACACATATCCCAAGGAGCTGGCCAACATAGACAGCCGCCTCATTTCGCGGTTCGATTCCGGCCTGACGGTCGCCATCGAGCCGCCGGAACTGGAAATGCGGGTGGCCATCCTGCTGCGCAAGGCGGAAACCGAAGGCATCACCATGCCCGAGGAAGTGGCGTTCTTCATCGCCAAGCACTTGCGCAGCAACGTGCGCGAGCTGGAAGGCGCGCTGCGCAAGGTGTCGGCTTACGCGCGCTTCCACGGGCGCCAGGTGCTCACGGTCGATGTCTGCAAGGACGCCCTGAAAGACTTGCTGTCGGTGTCGAACGGCCAGATCACGGTTGAGAACATCCAGAAGACGGTGGCTGACTTCTACAAGATCAAGGTCGCCGACATGTATTCGAAACGTCGGCCGGCTAATATCGCCCTGCCGCGCCAAGTGGCCATGTACCTGGCCAAAGAGCTCACACAGAAGAGCCTGCCCGAAATCGGCGACCTGTTCGGCGGCCGGGACCACACCACCGTACTGCACGCCGTGCGCAAGATCACGGGCGCGCGCTCCACGCAATCTGAACTCAACCACGCGCTTCACGTATTGGAACAAACACTAAAAGGATAACTATGCAACTTCTACAGACGACTCGCGATGCTCTGCTCAAACCGCTAACGACCGTGGCGGGGATCGTTGAACGGCGCAACACGCTGCCCATTCTGGCCAACATCCTGTTGCGCAAAGAAGGCGAAAGTGTGACGTTCATTGCGACCGACATCGAAGTGCAGATATCCACCCAGGCCGGCATCGGCACGGGTAATGGTGCCGAGGCCACCACGGTCGCCGCGCGCAAGCTGCTCGACATCCTGCGCGCCCTGCCCGATTCCGACGTGAAGTTCGAGCTTTCCGGCGCCAAGCTGCTGGTGCAGTCCGGCAAGAGCCGCTTCTCGCTGCAAACCATGAGCGCGTCCGATTTCCCCGCCGTGTCGCAACCGCAGACCTGGGATGTGTCGTTCTCGCTGCCGCAATCCAAGCTCAAGCACTTGTTCAACATGGTGCACTTCGCCATGGCGCAGCAAGATATCCGCTACTACCTGAACGGTTTGCTGTTCGTTTTCGAACCCGGTCATGTGCGCGCGGTCGCCACCGATGGGCACCGCCTGGCGCACACCGGCACGGCTGTCGAAGGCATCACGGCGCGCCACGACGTGATCGTGCCGCGCAAGACCGTCCTGGAGATGCAGCGCCTGCTGGGCGACAGCGAAGACCCGGTTTCCGTTGACGTCGCGCAGGGGCAGATCCGCTTCCGCTTCGGCGACGTCGAGCTGGTGTCCAAGCTGGTCGAGGGCAAGTTCCCCGACTTCACGCGCGTCATCCCCACCAATTACACGCGTCACTTCTCGATTAACCGCGAAGTGCTGCAGGGCAGTCTGCAGCGCGCCGCGATTCTCACCACCGACAAGCTCAAGGGCGTGCGCGTGCAACTGGCGCAGAACCAGCTCACCATCAGCTCGTCCAACACCGAGCAGGAAGAGGCCCTGGAAGAGCTGGAAATCGACTACGGCCACGAACCGCTCGACGTGGGCTTCAACGTGCACTACCTGCTCGACGTTCTGGGCAACGTCAAGACCGAAACGGTGCAATGGTCGGTGCAGCCCGACGTCAACGCGTCGGTGCTCATCACGCTGCCCGGCGACGACCAGTTCAAGTATGTCGTCATGCCGATGCGCATCTAGCGGACTTTCACGAACAACCCTCGCGGCGCGGCCGGAACGGCTTCCGGGCGCGCGCCGATGAATGCCAGGATCACATAAGGTACCCACCACCCATGTCAGATCAGAACACCCAGACCCAATCCACCGGATACAGCGCCGACTCGATCAAGATGCTCAAGGGGCTCGAGGCGGTGCGTAAGCGTCCGGGAATGTACATTGGCGACACGTCCGATGGCACGGGCCTTCACCACATGGTGTTCGAGGTCGTCGACAATGCCATCGACGAGGCGCTGGCCGGCTATTGCGATGACATCGTGGTGATGATCCATTCCGATGACAGCATTTCCGTCACCGACAACGGGCGCGGCATTCCCACCGGCATTCACAAAGACGACGAATACCATCGCAGCGCGGCCGAAATCGTCATGACCGAGCTGCACGCTGGCGGCAAGTTCGACCACAATTCGTACAAGGTGTCGGGCGGGCTGCACGGCGTGGGCGTGTCGTGCGTGAATGCGTTGTCGGAATGGCTGCGCCTGACCATCTGGCGCGAGGGCAAGACCCACGAAATCGAGTTCCGCCAGGGCGAGCGTGTGGCGCCGCTGGCCGAAACCGGGCCCACTGAAAAGCGTGGCACCCGGGTGCAGTTCCTGGCCGACCCCGTCATCTTCGAGAAGATCGAATACCACTACGAAATCCTGGCCAAGCGCCTGCGCGAGCTGTCCTTCCTGAACAATGGCGTGAAGATCCGCCTCATCGACGAGCGCCAGGGCAAGGAGGAAAGCTTCGCCTTCCTGGGCGGGGTCAAGGGGTTCGTCGAATACATCAACCGCGCCAAGACGGTCCTGCACAGCAACGTGTTCGCGGTCAGCACCGAGTCCTCCGTGGGCGGCACCACCGTGGGTGTCGACGTGGCCATGCAATGGAACGACAGCTACGCCGAGACCGTGCTGTGCTTCACCAACAACATTCCGCAGCGCGACGGCGGGTCGCACCTGACGGGCCTGCGCGCCGCCATGACGCGTATCATCAACAAGTACATCGCCGACAACGAGCTGGCCAAGAAAGCCAAGGTCGACACCTCCGGCGACGACATGCGCGAAGGGCTCACTTGCGTGTTGTCGGTGAAGGTGCCCGAACCCAAGTTCAGCAGCCAGACCAAAGACAAGCTGGTGTCCAGTGAAGTGCGCCCGGCGGTGGAAGACGCCGTCGCCCGCACGCTGGAAACCTGGTTGCTTGAAAACCCCAACGACGCCAAGGCGTTGTGCGGCAAGATCATCGACGCGGCGCGCGCGCGCGAGGCCGCGCGCAAGGCGCGCGAAATGACGCGCCGCAAGAGCGTGCTGGAAGGCGCCGGGCTGCCCGGCAAGCTGGCCGACTGCCAGGAGAAAGACCCCGCGCTGTGCGAGCTGTACATCGTGGAGGGCGACTCGGCCGGCGGTTCCGCCAAGCAGGGTCGGGACCGCAAGTTCCAGGCCATCCTGCCGCTGCGCGGCAAGGTGTTGAACGTTGAAAAGGCGCGCTTCGACCGGCTTATTTCCAGCGAACAGATCACCACCCTGATCACCGCGCTGGGTACTAGCATCGGCCCCGACTTCAACCTGGAAAAGCTGCGCTACCACCGCATCATCATCATGACCGACGCCGACGTGGACGGCGCGCACATCCGCACGCTGCTGCTCACGTTGTTCTACCGGCAGATGCCGTCGATGGTCGAGCAGGGCCATGTGTACATCGCCCAGCCGCCGCTGTACAAGGTGAAGGTTGGCCGCGACGAACGCTACCTGAAGGACGACCAGGAAGAAGCGCAGTACATGCTGCAACTGGCACTGAAGGAAGCCGAACTGACGCCAACGGAAGGCGCGAACCCCATCACCGGCGACGCCCTGGCCGAACTGGCCCGTCAATACATATTGGCCGATTCCGTCATCAACCGCCTGTCACGCACGCTCGATCTGAAAGCGCTGTCGGCCATGGCCGAGGGGGTGGAGATCCGTCTCGACACCGAAGAGAACGCCCGCTTGTCGGCCGAGCGCCTGCAAGAGGTGCTGGACGACCCCGCGTTGCCGGGGTCCATCATCGTGACCAGCGAGCCGGCCGCGACCACGGCCACCAACGAACTGGGCGAGCCCATTCCCGCCTGGCGTGTGGTGGTCAAGCGCCTGCACCACGGCAACACGCGCGTCAGCGTGTTCGACCGCCCGTTCGTGCGCGGCGCCGACTACGCCACCCTGGCCCGCGCGGCCAAGACCTTCCTGGGCCTCATCGGCCCCGGCGCGCTGATCGTGCGCGGCACGGGAGACAAGCGCAAGGAAAAATACGTCGCCGACTTCCGCGAGGTGATGAAATGGTTGCACAACGAAGCCGAACGCGGAGTGAGCAAGCAGCGTTACAAAGGCCTGGGCGAAATGAACCCGGACCAGCTGTGGGAAACCACCATGGACCCGACGGCGCGGCGGTTGCTGAGGGTGCAGATCGAGGACGCGATCGCGGCCGATGAGGTGTTCACGACCCTGATGGGGGATAACGTTGAGCCGCGCCGGGCGTTCATCGAGGCGCATGCGTTGCAGGCGGGGAATATTGATGTTTGATGTTGTCGTTGCCCTACACGATCTTGACCGCATGACAAACTTGTCTGTTTCGTGGCGTCGGTTTCGGTTTTTTTGGTAGACTTGTACAATAAATTGAACAAGTGAGGTTGCCATGAAAGTTGTCTCTTTTTCGGAGGCGCGGAACAGCCTGAAAACGGTACTGGATGCCGTTGTCAACGATGCGGATACTACGATCATTACGCGCCGGGATACCGCAGACGCTGTGGTTATGTCGCTGGATTACTACAACAGCCTGATGGAAACAGTGCATCTGTTACGCTCTCCTGCCAACGTGGAGCATCTGAGCCGTTCCATCAAGCAATATCGCGCTGGTAAGGCAAAGCCGCAGGAACTGATCAATGGCTGACCGCTTGCTGTGTTGGACTGATGCAGCGTGGGACGATTATGTTTACTGGCAAGGTCAGGATCGCAAGACGTTAAAACGGATCAATAAGCTTATTGACGATGTGCGGCGCTCGCCTTTCGAGGGCATCGGCAAACCCGAAGCCTTGAAGGAAAACCTGTCGGGCTTCTGGTCACGGCGCATGGATGATACCAATCGCCTTGTGTACGCGGTGGATACTGCCACCATCACGATCATTTCTTGCCGTTATCACTATTGATCCCGGTTCGCTCTTTTCCCGTAACGAAGTTGCCAATGGGCGACTTACGTCATAGTTGGGCAGATGCTGGTTTCGGATGTTGGGGAGCGGGTCGGGCCTCCGTATGCCCCTGGCGCCGCAGGACGACATGCGTGGCCTTCCCCGACGCTACGAATTCAACGCATTCGTATCCCAGAGCCCGCAAGTCAATCCCTTCGAACAGCGCTTCTCCCCCACCGAGCAGGACCGGCGCGATGGCAATGTGCAGCTCATCAATGAGGCCCTCACGAAGATACTGCCGGATTGTGCCCGACCCACCACCGATCCGCACGTCCATTCCGCCAGCGGCTTCGCGTGCACGGTCGAGTGCCTCGCGAATGCCTCCGGTTATGAAATGGAACGTCGTGTCGCCTTCCATCTCGATGGGGGGACGAGCGTGATGGGTCAAGATGAAGACGGGAACGTGATAGGGTGGATTATCTCCCCACCAGCCTTTCCAGTTTGTGTCCGGCCAGCCCCCGCGAATGGGCCCGAACATGTTCCTCCCAAGAATCCAGGCCCCAACATTCTGGAAGCCACGGGCGGCGAAGTCATCGTCTACCCCGGTCTTGCCGCCGTCCTTGCCGAACAAGGCACGCTGGAATGTGTGTGTTGGGACTAGCCACTGGTGCAGTTCCGTCCCGCCAATGCCGAGCGGATTGTTGATGTCTTGATTCGGACCTGCTCCGTATCCGTCGAGTGAGATGGTGAAGCCCGCGACGCGAACTCGTGTCATTGTTGCCTCCATTTAGACGCTTAACAGGTAATCAACGGACGCCGGCGTCCGGGCAGGTCAGAGGGACAAATTCTATCGCGCGTATCGGTCGATCGGATTGCCGATCAAAGGGTGTTACCACCACAAGCCCGGAGGCTCCCGGGTGAGCCTCAAGTCCGAAGTGGCTAGAATGATGGCTTCAGGAACCCCGATTTCCAGCCTTCCAGGAGGCTTTCATGCAGTACGCTTCACCCATGCGCCGGTTATCCGCGATGGCGCTATGGCTCGCCGCCGCGGCCACCACGGCGGGTCTTGCCCAGGCTGCACCGGCTCCGGCCGCTGCGGCGTCACAAGCCACCGCCACCGCCACCGCAGCTAATCCGAAGCTCCAGGCGCTCTGGCAGCAGGTCATCCAGTCGAAGTACATCATCCAGGGCGCCAGTGACGCCACAAAGAAGGCGACCGTCTACGCGTTCTTCGACCCCAATTGCATCTTCTGCCATCTGAGCTGGAGGCTTTCACGGCATTACTACGCCGAAGGCCTGCAGGTGCGCTGGATTCCCATCGCGTTCCTCATGACGGACAGCGCTCCCAAGGCTGCCTGGGTCCTGCTCAGCGCCGACCCTTCCAAGGCGCTTGCCGAGGGAGAGGGCGGATGGAAGGGGCTGCGGGACGGTGGGGGCGCTTTCAATGAGAGTCTCGTCACCGCCAACATCCAGAAGACGCTGGATCGCAACAAGAAGCTATTCAAGGATCTGGGGCTCACCGGAACGCCCGGGTTCGTCTACAAAGATCCGAAGGGAGTCGTCCACGTCGCCTCGGGAATGTCGAACAAGCACCTGTTCGCGAACATGACGGGACTGGCGTATGTGAAAGTGGATGATCCGGATCTGAAGGATATTCCGGAGTAGCAGCCCTTGCCAAACGACACCGGGAGATAGGGGAAAAAGGGTTGGGGGCGGCTGTTCCGTTATGCGACGTCGGCGTTTCGAGCGCCAGGATCGCCTTGTCTGCGCACTCAATCCGCCAGATTCATGGTTGAATTGGCACTGGCCCGCTCTCAACGAATGGAGAAAATAGATGCCGCTTATCAACCCCAACCCGCGCGCGAGCCGTCTCGCCTGGATACCGGCCCATATCCTTATCGGCGTCTTGCTGGCGGTCGCGTCCCAGGGCGCCAGCGCACAGTCCAACGATGCGCGGGAGTGCCGGGCAGCCGGCGGTACCTTGCTCGTTGGCCAGGTGGTGTCCGCGCCCAAATTCAAGCGCGGCAGGCGCAAGATGGGCGTTGAGCTGTCGCATACACACCTGAAGCTTCAGGGCAACGATGGCACGACCTACGATGTCGCCATAGACAATGTCTTCGCGTCGGGCTATCGGCCGCACTCCAGGAAAGTGCCGGAACCGTTGAACACCATCGTGGTGGGCGACAAAGTCGAAGCCTGCGGCATTCCATTCAGGGGCGGGATCCACTGGGTCCACAATAATTGCGGGGATCGACCCACGAGGCGGGATCCGAACGGCTGGCTCAAAGTGGTCCGGGCTGATGGCAGCACCGGCCCGAACCTGGAGGGCAGCCAGAAATACTGTGGCCTGTGGCCACGACGGTGAATCTCACGCGCGCCTGCGGCGCGGGCGCACCCACACCCAAAGCGCCACGACATAGATGAAAATCGCGACGTATGCCGTCGCAAACACCCAAATCGGTAACGGCAGATAGATCAACCGATCGATCCAGCTCGCGATGAGCGGTCGCGCGGCGTGGCGGTGATTCGCAAGGTCCGCCTGCCAGATCGTCAGGAAGCAAGCCCGCCCTAACAGCGCCTGCGCAGCAACGACGGCGAGGCTCGCGAGGTGCGCAGCACGCCACCAGAATCCGCGCACCCAGCGCCAGCTAAGCAGCGCCCCGACGGGTATGAGGATGCAGCCCGCGACGTTGAAGGCGATGACCACAAGATGTAGTGCAAGGATGGATGTCGCGCCCATGGCGATTCTCATACTATGGCGGATTGAGCGGTAGGAATGATTATGCGCTTTGGGTGTCCGGCTTCAGGTGCCCACGCCCATCACGGAAAAGTGAAATGACGGTTCTTAAATCACTCGCACTGGGGCTGACCTTTCTTGCGCTTTCCTTGCAGAGTGCTCATGCGAAGGCGTTGCCATTTCAAGAATTGGCGCGGCAGGCATTTGCCAGTGCGATCAAAACGTACAAAATACCCGGGCTTGTCGTTGGCGTGACGTATCACGGCAAGCACTACTTCTACTCAACCGGGCTTGCCTCGCGGGCGGACAACCGGCCCGTCACGCCCGATACGCTTTTCGAACTGGGGTCTATCAGCAAAGTCTTCACCGCAACATTGGCGGCGCTGGCGGAGCAGTGCGGCAAACTGTCCCTGAACGACAAAGCCGCCCACTACCTGTGCGCCGATGCCTGCAGGATTGGCGACGACATGACCTTGATGGACCTGGCGACCCATCATTCCGGTGGCCTTCCCCTGCAGGTTCCGGATGACGTGAAGAGCGTCGGTGAACTGGTGACTTGGCTGAAAACCTGGCGCCCGCCGCAGCCGGGAGCGCGCAGCTATTCGAACATCAGCATCGGTCTGCTCGGGTACATCACCGCGCAGGCCCTTGGCATGCCTTACGCGCGCGCGGCGGAGACGATGTTGTTTCCCGAACTGGGTTTGACGCACACGTGGATCAACGTCCCGGCGAGTGCCATGAAAAATTATGCCTATGGCTACGATCGAAAAACCGACAAGGCGGTTCGCGTGACCCCAGGCGTGCTGGATGCCGAGGCTTATGGTGTGAAGTCCAGCGCCCGCGACATGGTCAAGTATCTGGACGCGGAACTTGGCAACGGGGTCCTATCGCCGGAATTGAAAGCCGCCATTCATCGTACTCAAGAGGGGCGGTTCAAGACGGCCTACTTCACGCAGGACATGATCTGGGAACAGTACCCGCGGCCGGTCAGCCTGAAAACATTGTTGTTGGGGAATGGGTACGACTTCATCCTGCATCCCCAGCCGGTTGAGAAGATAACTCCGGCGTTGCCGCCACAGAGGAATGTCTTGCTGGACAAGACCGGGTCGACGAATGGATTCGGGGGGTATGTGGCGGTGTTGCCGGGTGAGCGATTGGGGATTGTCGTGCTGGCGAACCGGAATTACCCGAACGAGGCCCGGGTCAAGGCGACGTACGCTTTGATCGAGGCGCTGCTTGCTGATCGGCAGTGAGGGATTGGATGGGGTCGGGCAGGCGAGCGGATGTATGGGGCGTTCTCTGTTTCCTGGCATGTGCCTTCTGGGCTACAAAATTGAACGCTATCTTGGTATTCGATGCTCTTGGGCTACAAAATGGCCTATTACGCTGATCCTCACTTTGGATCATCATCGAGCGCTCAGCTTTTTCTTGTTTATTTGTATCTCTGGGGCTACATTTATTTCATGTTAGTCCAATTTTGATGCCCGGGAGATACAGTGAGCACATTAGCCGACGTGGCCAACATGCTGCGCAGGGCTCGCCAGGAGGCTGGCCTCAGCCAAGAAACGCTTGCCCAGCGCGCGGGCGTCTCGCGTACGACCGTCGCTCGCATGGAAACACTGGCCAAGGGGGACATGAGTGTTTCCGCATTGGTGCGTTTACTGGAGGCCGCAGGCTACGACATCAAACTCATCAAGCAGGGCCATGTCCGTACCATCGAGGACATTCTTGCCGAGCAGCGATTGGGGCACGAGCCATGAAACTCGATGTACGTGTCTGCGGGCGGACGGTCGCGAGTCTCTATCGGGAACGCGATGAGTACGTCCTGAGGTATCTCCCAGGCACCGATCCGGCTGACTTTGTCAGCCTGGCCATGCCGGTGCGTGAAGAGCCCTGGCGCTGGCCGCGCGAACTGCATCCTTTCTTTCGCCAGAACCTGCCAGAAGGCTATTTGCTGAGCGTCATCCGTGAGGAGTTTGGGCCACTGCTCGATGGCACAGATCTGTCGTTGCTGGCGGTCGTGGGTGGCATGGGCATAGGGCGTGTCACCGTCACGCCTGAAGGCGGCGCGCTTGACGCGGATAGGGAGCCGCTGCAGATCGAGCGGTTGCTGAAGGCGGAAAACACCACAGAGCATTTCGCCGGTCTGGTGCGCCGGTATGCCCGCGCATCCATCTCCGGTATGGTGCCCAAGTTCATTGCGCCGGAAGATGGGCCGGGGAAGCGTGATCATCCTTTGGGCAAGCCGACATTGCGAACCAGCCGCCACATAATCAAAGGTTCGGACGACGGCACGCCCTACCTGGGTTTCAACGAGTTCCACACCATGCGGGTGCTGGAACGGTTGAATGTCGTACCCGTGGCTGGGATGCGCATGTCGGAAGATGGGCGTGTGCTGGTCGTGGATCGTTTCGATGTGGATGAACATGGCGAGCCGACGCATGGTGTCGAAGACGCCTGCGGTTTGCTGGGGCTTCCCCCGCACGAGAAGTACGCGACGACGATCGAGCGCGTCCTGAAAGCGACCCGGGTATACGTGCCGGCCAAAAACGTGCGGTCGCAATTGGAGCAATTCGGCTGGCATTTGCTCACGGATTATGTGGTGCGCAACGCGGATTGCCATGCCAAGAATATCGCCTTGTACTACACCAGCCTGAAAGATGTGGCCTATACGCCGGTCTACGATGTTGTGACGACACAGGCCTATCCGCGCTATGCCGCCAACCCACCGGGGTTACCTGTGGATGGGCGGCAGACTTGGAGGGTTGGCAAGACGCTGGAGCGGTTCTTCAAGGCAAGATTGGGCATCGCGCCGAAGCAATATGCCGAGATGGTTGAGCGATTATGTGAGTCCGCCGTGGATGTCGGCCTGGAAGTGATCGAGGCAGCCAGGAATGAGCCGCGCTGGCATACCGTGGCCAAGCACATGGTGCATGCGTGGAACGAGGGGATGGCTTCGCTGCATGACTCGAAAGGCTCGGTCGCGTTCCAGGGGTTGGGTGACGCGATTGCCCGCGCGGGGTTTTCTGAGCCGAAGCGGCCAGAAAGCGCGCGAACAGTGATTGGGCGGTCAGAGTTATTGGGCGTGCCGCGCAAGCGGTAGGAATCCTCTGAATCACCTCTCTCCAAAGTACACTGCCGGACATGATACGCATCGAAAATCTCAGCAAGCGTTATGGCGACCATCTTGTATTCCAGGGGCTGACCCGCACGTTCCCGCCGGGATGCGTGGCGCTGTGCGAAGAGGACAGCACTGGCAAATCCAGCTTGCTGGGCGTCATCGCGGGCGTTCTTGTGCCGGATGCGGGAGACGTCTGGATCGACGGGTATTCGTTGGTCCGCGAACCAAAGCAGGCCAAGGCCCGCCTGGCTTATGTGCCTGAGAATTGCTTGGCGTTTCCCTTGCAGACGGGGCGTGGCTTGCTCGAGCAGGTTGCTACGGAAAAGAACACGACGCTCGGCGATGCCGTGCTTGATTTCGCATACGAACTAGGGCTGGAGCCGCATCTGGACAAGCGTTTCGAACAGATGTCGACGGGCACGCGCCGCAAGGTCTTCCTGACGGCCGCCGCTTTGGGTGATCCGGTCGCTGTCATCGCGGACGGCCCCAGCGACGGGCTGGACGCGCGGGCCCGCGCCGTGTTGGCCGAGCAGTTCAAGGTGTGGTCCCGGGATCGCGTCGTGTTGTTCGCCAGCCATGATCGTGAACTGGTGCGGGCTTGCGGGGCAAGCGCAATCAATGTCTCGGCGCTGTGCTGACATTGACGCGAAGGATGGCGCGTGTACACGTTGTACTGGTTGGTGTGGTACCCAGGTGGCACCCGCACCAGCGTGCCGTGGTGCTGATCGTGGCAAGCGGGGAATTCGAAACCAGATGGCTCCGATGCGCGGGTGGGTCTACGTCCTGCTATCCCTCCTTGAAACTGTCCCTCAGCCAATTGCGCATCATGCGGTACGACCGCGCGGCGGCCTTCGCGTCGTACCGGCAATTCCCGGTCTTGGCCGTTGCCTCGGTCTCGGTGAAGCAATGCACGACATGGCCGATTTCCACGAACTGCCAGTCGGCGGGGCTTTGGCGCATTTCCTCGGTGAACGCCGGCACGGCCGGCATGGTGCTGGTGTCGTCGGCGCCGTTGATGGCCAGCACGCGTGCCTTGATGTTCTTCGCGAGCGCGGGATTGTCGGTGCGCAGGTCGCCATGGAAGGCGATGACGGCCTTCACGTCTGAGCCGCTGCGGGCGAGGTCGAGCACGGCGGCGCCGCCGAAGCAGAAGCCGATGGCAGCGAGGCGCGATACATCGATTGGCGCTTGGCGGGCTTGTGCCTTGAGCTCGGAGAAAGCCTTGCGAATGCGGGCGCGCATGAGATTCCGGTCGGCATACAGGGGTTGGACGGCGGCCTGGGCTTCCTCCGTGTTCTTGGGGTGTATGCCGCCTCCGTACATGTCGGTCAGCAGGATGACGTAGTCTTTACCAGCGATGCGTTTGGCCTTTTCCACGGCAATGTCGTTGATGCCGGACCAGTTGGGCACCATGACGAGGCCGGGGCGCCTGGCTTGTGAGGCGTTGTCATAGACAAGCACACTATTGAAGTGTGTGCCGTCCAGCGTCCAACTGACCGGTTGGGCGATCATTTTGGCCAGGGCCGGCGATGCGATGAGCATGGCCAGCAGGATGAGAATGGGACGTGCGAGTCGCATGGAGGGCCTCCCTGGATGTGTCTCGATAGACTACGGCTTTCGGGGTGAAATGTGAATGCCCCAAAAGTCGAAACAATGCTCACCAATGATGAACGATTCGGGGCGCGGGTCGGATTGCATTCCGCTTTGGCAACCAGAAGGTGGTCAGCTTGCACGTGCGTGGCGCCGAGCTCGAACCCAAGGCGCAAGTGCGGGATCCCGATCTCAATCTGATCGAAATATCCGAATATCCGTGATGGCGATCATCGCCGGAACCCCGTAACGTGGCGTAATGGGATTGGCGGTTTCTGTAGTACTTTTGTTTCAACCCCAAGCCTATACTTTGCTCGCCAATCCGGGCTATTTCGAGGTGTCGTCATGAGCCGCGTCTCTGCCGCCGTACTTGCCGCAAGTCTATTCACTATTCCGGTAGCGCTGCTGCCGCTGCCCGCCGCCGCCGCTGTCAGCGTGGGTATCTCGGTCAACGTTTCCCCTCCCGCACTACCCGTGTACGAACAGCCGGCCATACCGGGACCGGGCTACATCTGGACGCCGGGTTACTGGGCCTGGTCCAACCTGGGCTACTACTATTGGGTGCCGGGGGTGTGGGTGCTGCCGCCCATCGTCGGGGTGCTGTGGACGCCGGGTTGGTGGGGGTGGTCGGATGGATTCTACCGCTGGCATCCTGGATACTGGGGGCCGCGCGTGGGGTTCTATGGTGGGATCAATTATGGGTTCGGCTATTTCGGCACGGGCTATGTGGGTGGCTACTGGCGCGGTCGCGATTTCTACTACAACCGCGCAGTCAACCACATCAACGTCACCAACATCCGGAACGTGTATGTGAACAAGACGGTGATCAACAACGTCCACATCAACCGGACGAGCTACAACGGTGGGCGCGGCGGTATCGTGATGAGGCCGACGGCCGCGCAGCGTTCCTACGGGAACCAGCATCATTACGCGCCCACGTCGTTCCAGGCACGGCAGCGCGAGATGTCGGAACGTGACCGGGGGCAGCGTTTCGACATGAATCGGGGGCGGCCGGAGGCGCCGGCGCGCCAGTACATGGCGCATCCCGAGTCGCGGCCCAATCCCGGGCAACCGCGGCAGGCCGGCCGCGTCCAACCGCAACAAGCGGGCCGTCCGGAACAGCGGCTTCAGCAAGAGCGTCGCATCGAACAGCGGCCGGCCCGGCCGGAACAATCACCGCGTGTGAACCAGCCTCGGCCACCCGTTTCACAGGAGCGGGCCGTGACACAGCGCCGGAATGAATATCGCAATACGCCTCCGCAGCGGCCTCCGCGGCAGAACGAATCCCAACAGCGTCGGCAGAATAACGCCGAGCGTCCGCATCAGGACAGGCGGGGTGGCGGGCGTCCGGAACGGCGGGAAGGCGATCACTAGGAGCGGCGCAAGGTTCCTCTGAGCAAGTCGCGCTGCGGAGGCATGCGGCGCGGTGATTTGTTCAGGGAATCCCTGGGGTCTATCCCATCCCGCCGGCGGAGTGCGGGGGGCGGGCATCGGTGTATTCTTCCCCGATGGATGCCCTGATCACCGCCGCCGCCCGCGCCCTGATGAATGGCGACCCGTTGGGAGCCCTGAAGCGTATCGCCCTGCGTGACGATCCGCCCGCGCTGGCGCTGCGCGGCATTGCCATGGCGCAGCTGGGCGAGCATGTCCGCGCCCGTGAATTGTTGTCGCGTGCGCGGCGCGGATTCGGTGCTCACGAGGTGCTTTCAAGGGCGCGTTGTGCCGTGGCCGAGGCGGAGGTGGCGCTGGCGGCGCGGAACCTGGGTGGTTCGCTGCGCTCGTTGGCGGCGGCGATCGCCACGCTGGAAGAGCATGCCGACCCTGTCAACGCGATGCATGCGCGGCTCATCGCCGTGCGTTGGCAAGTGCTGACGGGGCGTCTGCGCGAAGCCGAGACGGCCTTGAGCGGGCTCGACATGCGTGATCAGCCACCGTCGCTGGTGGCGGCTGCTGAACTGACCGCTGCGGAGCTGGCCCTGCGGGCGCTGCGTGTGGAGGCCGGGAAAGCCGCATTGGTTCGCGCGCGGAATGCGGCGCGGAAGTCCGGCGTGGCGGCCCTTCTGGCCGAGGTGGCGCAGGCCGGCGCGGCGCTGGAGCAGCCCGCCGCCCGCCGGGTCGGGCACGAAGGTGAACAGGCTTTGCTATTGGGGCAGGTCGCTGAGCTGCTGGAGTCGGGCACGCTGGTGGTTGATGCTTGCCGCCGGCGGGTTGGCACCGGCACGGCCTGGTGCTTTCTGACGCGTCGTCCGATACTCTT
Source organism: Burkholderiaceae bacterium (assembly GCA_035720945.1). Lineage (GTDB taxonomy): Bacteria > Pseudomonadota > Gammaproteobacteria > Burkholderiales > Burkholderiaceae_B > SCQX01. The sequence continues at coordinate 28,781 of DASTNK010000037.1, read as the reverse complement.
CGCGCTGGTTCGGGCGCTGGCCCGGGTGTGGCCGGGCGACATCGAGCGGGACGCCTTGATACACGAGGTGTTTCGCATGCGCCGGCCGGATGAATCCCACAGGGTACGGCTGCGTGTCGAAATGAGTCGATTGCGTTCGGTGTTGAAGGACTTGGCGCGGATCGACGCCACGAGCGGTGGTTTTGCCATCCGACCCATGGACGGGCGTGCCGTCGCGGTGCTGGCGCCCCCCTTCGAGGATGATGAACAGGCCGCCCTGATGGCGCTGCTGTCCGACGGTGCCGCCTGGTCGACGTCGGCCTTGTCACTGGCGCTGGGGGCCAGCCAGCGCACCATCCAGCGAGTGTTGGTCGACCTTGAGTCGGTCGGGCGGGTGCGATCCGTTGGGCGGGCGCGGGCGCAGCGCTGGCTGTCGCCGCCGCTGGCCGGATTCACGACGATCTTGTTACTCCCCGCCGCGCTGCCGGTGGGATAAAGTGGTCTGAAGGCGCCGGCTTGCGGCGCGCAACCAGGAGACAGCCATGACCCAAGCCACCACTTCGCTCAAGCCCCGTGCAACGGCGAAAGCCGCCAATATCGTGCGCGAGTATGGCCCGTTCGAGGGGGTGGACGCCGTGCATGGCGTGACCTCCGACGGCCAGCGCGTCTGGGCCGCCACAGGTGCCAGGCTGGTCGCCATCGATCCCGGCAGCGGCACCATCGAGCGCACGCTGGACTGCGCCTGTGATGCCGGCACGGCATTCGACGGCACCCATCTTTATCAGATCGCTGGGGACAGGATAGACAAGATAGATCCATCAAACGGCCAAGTGATTGGATCGATTCCGGCTCCGGCGCACGGTGCCGTCTCGGGCCTCGCCTGGGCCGAGGGCAGCCTGTGGGTCGGCCAGTATCGCGACCGCAAGATTCATCGGGTCGACCCCGCCACGGGCGACATCCTGCGCTCCATTGAAACGAATCGCTTTGTCACGGGTGTGGCCTGGGTCGATGGGGAGTTGTGGCACGGGACGTGGGAAGACGAACAGGGCGGGATCCAGCACATCGACCCACGCAGCGGGACGGTGCTCGAGTCCCTCGAGATGCCGTGCGGAATCGGCGTGAGCGGGCTCGAGCCCGACGGGGCTGGCGGTTTCTATTGTGGTGGCGGGACCAGCGGAAAAGTTCGTGTGGTGCGGCGGCCGGGTTGACCGGGACGTGGCGCCGATCACATAAAATAGATGTGGCGGGGCGGTCCCGCAACGACGATGCATCATGGATAGGATCCGACTCGACAAATGGCTATGGGCCGCGCGCTTCTACAAGACGCGCAGCTTGGCCGCGCACGAGATCGGCGCGGGCCGGGTGCAGGTCGACGGCCAGGCGGTCAAGCCCGCGCGTGAGATTGCGCCGGGGGACCAGGTCAGCGTGCGCAAGGAGGGCTCGACCGTTCACGTATGGGTGCGAGCCCTCAGCACCGTGCGCGGGCCGGCACCCAGGGCGAGTCTGCTTTATGAGGAAACGCCTGAGAGCATCGCGGCTCGGGAGCGGGCGGCGGAAATGAAGCGCCTGGCGCCTGAGCCCGCCCGCGATGTCGCCGCGGGCAGGCCGACCAAGCGCGATCGGCGCCTCATCGACCTGATGCGCGGTCGATGATCGGCGGCTTCGGTAAACGGCCGCCGTCGCGTGCTGCCGCGTTTTCAGCTTTCAGGCGGCGCTGCCCCACCAGAGCCCCGTGCGGGCGGTGAACGACCCATCTTCCTCGATGGAAAGCGCTGCCCGCACCTCTTGCGGGCATTCCTGCTGAATGGCGCGAATCATCGCGACGCGTTCCGGTGCGGTGCGCATACGGGTGACCCAGGGTTCGAACATCAGCCGGGTGGGCCAGGATTCGTGTCCGACACCGGTAAAGCCCGCGTCCGCAAGCAGCCGCCCCCATTCCGACGGCGAACGATCCCGGATGTGAGACAAGTCACGCAGCAGTTCGATGGCCTGCAGGTGCGTGTCGACCAGCGCGTTTTCGTCGCCCTCCAGGTCAATGATCAGGACGCGGCCCGTGGGTTTGGCCACCCGGCGCATTTCTTTCAAGGCGCGGGGCAGGTCCAGCCAGTGGTGGGCGCTGTAGCGCGTGGCGACGATGTCGAATGTGCCGTCGTCGAATGGCAGTTGCTCGGCGCTGGCCTGGCACGTGGTGACGTTGGCCAGCCCGCGGTCGACCGCGGCCTGCGCCACGGTCGCCAGCATGCCGGGAGACGGGTCGACCGCCGCGACGCCAAGCACGGCCGGGGCCAGGGCGAAGCTGAGGTGGCCCGCGCCACAGCCGACGTCCAGCAAGGTGGCGCTTGCGGCGGAAACCGCCTGGCCGACGATTTCGCGCGCGCGCTCCAGGTCGGGGCCGGCGGCATGCACGGCGCTTTGCAGGTAGGCGTTCGCCTGGGGGTCGAATTGCGAGTGGACCGTGTCGCGGTGTGCTTGTGTCATGGTGCATCCTTGGGGGCGGAAAGAAGAATGCCCACAATATACCGGTGGTTATCCTGGTACAAGATGGTTTTTCATACCAGTACAGACACTACCTTTTTGGATTTTGAATCTGGTTCGCGACGTGAGTGTTCCAGAAGCGTCAGGAGCCCTGTCGCCATGGGGCGCCGCGCTCTCGCGCTGCCCGTGCGGAGGCATCACCCCAGCGCGCGGGCGGCCTGGTCGATGGCAGCTCGCCGCGCGGCCTGTTGCGGGGCGTTGAGGGCCTGGACCCGTTCGAGAACGGCGCGGGGCGCTGAGTCCGGGCTGCCTGAATTGAACGGCGGCGCGGGCGCGTATTCCAGGCCCAGTTGCAGCGTCTGCGCAGCCTCTTCGCCGGCGATTTCCGCGGCCAGCGTGAACGCGAAATCGATGCCGGCGGTGACGCCGCCGCCGGTCAGGATGTTCCCGTCGCGCACGACGCGGGCCGGATCGGGTATGGCACCCAGCGGGGCGAGCAGGTCGCGCCAGGCCCAGTGGCAGGCGGCGCGCTTGCCGACGAGCAGCCCGGCGGCGCCCAGGATCAGCGAACCGGTGCAGACCGACGTGACGTAGCGCGCCGAGGTGGCGAGCCGCCGTATGGCCGCCATGTACACCGGGTCCTGTAAGACGGCGATGCAGCCGTGGCCGCCCGGCACGCACAGGACATCGCAATGATCCACATCTTCCAGCCGGGCCAGCCCGTTGAAGTTGAACCCGTCAGCGGCGACAGGCTGGCCACCCGCCGAGGCGACGGTGATCCGGGTCCCTGGAAGCCTGGCCAGCACTTGGTGCGGTCCGGTGAAATCGAGGTGGGTGACGCCGGGGTAAATGGGGAAGACGATATTGAGCGAGTCGGCCATGGGTTACCTCTTTAGGGGGGGCGCGGAAGGTTGGAATAGTGCGGGTGGGTTGCCGCCGGGTATGGATGGATTCATTATCATGCGGTACGATAATGGCGTAAATGACATAAAACCCTCTTTTAAAGACACCATCGCTCGTGGGGCGCGTACCCTGGGCCAGGAGGCGCACATGGCGTTGAGTATCGGCTTTGTGGTGTATCCGGGTTTCAATCTCCTGGATCTTTCGGGGCCGCTGGGGGCGTTCGACACGGCCGCGCGGACGTCGGAGGAACCCGTCTACAGCCTGCGGGTGCTGTCCGAGGCCGGCGGGCTGGTGGCAAGCAGCTCGGGCGTGGAGGTCGTCACCAGCCCGCTGGGTGCCTATGCGCCCGATACCGTCATCGTGGTGGGTGGTCGCGGGGTTTCGCTGGCGCTGGAGTCGCCCTCCCTGGTGTCGTTCGTCCAGGCGGCCGCGTCGCGGCGGCTGGCAAGCGTCTGTACGGGGGCGTTTCTGCTGGCGCGCGCCGGCGTCCTGGACGGGCGCCGTGCCACCACGCACTGGCGCCATGCGGCCCGCTTGCAGCGGGACTACCCGCGCGTCCGTGTGGAGGCCGACCGCATTTTCGTGCGTGATGGCGCGGTGTGGTCGTCAGCCGGCATCACGGCTGGCATCGACCTGGCGCTGGCGCTCATCGAGGACGATATGGGGGCACAGGTCGCGCGCGCTGTGGCGCGCGACCTGGTCGTGTACTACCGCCGACCTGGCGGGCAGTCGCAGTTTTCCACCCTGCAGGCGCTGGACCCGCCTTCCGACCGTCTGCGACAGGCGTTGGCGTATGCGCGTGAACATTTGCACGAGGCCCTGCCGGTCGAACGCCTGGCCGAGGTGGCTTGCTTGAGCCCGCGGCAGTTCACCCGGACGTTCGTCGCTGAAACAGGCGTCACGCCGGCCAAGGCCATCGAGCGCCTGCGCGCCGAGGCCGCCCGCTCGCGTATCGAAGAAAGCCGGGAGCCGCTCGAGCAAGTTGCGCGGGGCGTCGGTTTTTCAGATACCGAGCGCATGCGCCGGACGTTTCTGCGGCTTTTCGGCCACCCGCCTCAGGCGCTGCGGCGCGCGGCCAGGGTCATGCCCGCAGCAGCTCGCTGAAGCGTTCGAGGTCGACGTTGCCGCCGCTGAGTATGACGCCGATGCGCTGGCCTTTGAGCTGCGGCGCCATGTGCCGCGCGGCGGCGAAACCCAGGCAACCGGTGGGTTCGACCAGGATCTTCATGCGCGAGGCGAAGAAGCGCATGCAATCCACGAGTTGCGTGTCGGTGGCGGTGAGAACGTCGGCCACGTCCCGGCGGATGATGGGGAACGTGTAGCCGCCAAGGTGCTGGGTCTGCGCGCCGTCGGCGATAGTGCGGGGCGGGTCGATGTTGACGATGGCGCCGGAGCGGAACGATTGTTGGCCGTCGTTGCCGGCCTCGGGCTCCACGCCGTAGACGCTGCAATTCGGTGCCAGCGCCCGGGCGGACAGCGCGGACCCGGCCAGCAGGCCGCCGCCGCCCAAGGGGGTGAACAGAGCGTTGAGCTCTCCCGCCTCTTCCAGCAGCTCCTTGGCCGCGGTGCCCTGGCCGGCGATGACGTCCGGATGATCGTAAGGTGGAATCAACGTGAGGCCCTGCTTGTCGGCCAGGTCGCGGGCGATCTGCTCGCGGTCTTCCTTGTAGCGGTCATACAGCACGACTTTGCCGCCATAGCCCTTGGTGGCCGCCATTTTCGCGGCGGGTGCGTCCTGCGGCATGACGATGGTGGCGGGCATGCCAAGGATCCGGGCGGCCAGTGCGACCGCCTGGGCGTGATTGCCTGACGAGAAGGCGATGACGCCGGCTTTTCGTTGTTCGGGCGATAGCCGCGACAGCGCATTGAACGCGCCGCGGAACTTGAAGGCGCCCATGCGCTGCAGGTTTTCGCACTTGAAGTAGAACCGGACGCCGGTTTCTTCGTCGAGCGCCCGCGAGGTCATCACGGGGGTGTGGTTGGCCTGGCCGTCCAGACGGCCGGCGGCCGCGACGACGTCGCCGTAAGAGGGGAGAATGGTGGTGTTCATCAGGGGATCGGGGTTGGGTGGCGGGTTGGGTGCTGTCCCGGGGCCGGGAAGGCCCTGGCGCGCGAGAGAAATCATCTACATTATGTACCGGGAAACGCCAACGCGTCGCCGGGTTTGCCGGCATGGAGGTGGCCATGGACGATCCGCATGATCTGCAGCGTTTCGTGAACGCACAGGAACCGGTCATCGAGCAGGTATTCCAGGAACTGCGGGCCGGCCGCAAGCAAAGCCATTGGATGTGGTTCGTTTTTCCCCAGATTCAGGGGCTGGGAGGTAGTCCGATGGCCCGGCGTTTTGCGATCTCTTCACTGGATGAGGCCCGCGCCTATCTGCGCCACCCGGTGCTGGGCGAGCGGCTGCGCCGGTGCACCCGGCTGGTCAATGCGATCGAGGGGTGTTCACTGGGGCAGGTCATGGCGTATCCCGACGACTTGAAATTCCGCTCCTGCATGACGCTGTTCGCGCAGGCTGGCGAGGATGTCCAGGTGTTCGCCGACGCGCTGGACAAATACTGCGGCGGCGAGCCCGACGAAAAGACGCTGGCGATTCTGGGGTTGCGCTGACTGTGGATGAGATTAATTCCCTGTCCGAGGGGCCGGCAAGATCACGTTGGTCGCGCAGAGGGGAGCGCCAGCGACATCAAGATGACGTCGTCGTAGTGGTCGCCCATCTTGAGCGCCCGGCGTTCCAGCCCGTATTCCTGGAAGCCGGCCTTCTTGTAGAGTCGCAGTGCAGGGCTGTTTGAGGCGGCGACACCGAGCAGGATTTCTTCGGCACGGGTGGCGGCCTGGCCGATGATCCGGCTAAGCAGGTCTTGCGCCAACCCGGCCCCGCGCGCCTGGGGTTGGACATAAAAGCCCCAGAGCGCGTTCTTGTGGCGCTGCCGGGGCGAAAGTGGAACGAACAGTCCGGCAATGCCGACCAGCGTGTCGCCGCGCCAGGCGCCCAGAACGACACTATTTTCCAATCGTTTCGCAAACCACTCGAGGGGCTGGAGGCGTTCTTCTTCCCATGTGGCCGAAAACGCTTCGGGGTGATCGTGCAGGCTTTCCAGGCGAAGCTGCTGGAAGGCGGGAGCGTCCGGAGCCAGCAGGCGACGGAAGGTGAGCGGGTGTGACTGGGCAGTATGAGTCATCGTGGGCCAATGATATCGATCGTCGCTTCGTGGCCATGATCGGCCCCGTCGGGCGACCTGCGGGCCGCGTCAATCGCGCGCGGGAATGTTCAGGCCACGCTGCACCGCCGGGCGCGCCAGGAACGTGTCCAGCACCCGGGTCACCTGGGGGAAGTCGCCGATGCCGACCAGGTCGCCCGCTTCGTAGAAACCGATCAGGTTGCGCACCCAGGGCCAGGTGGCGATGTCCACGATGGTGTAGTCGCGGCCCATGATCCAGTCTTGGCTCGCAACCTGCCGATCCAGCACGCCCAGCAAGCGCCGCGATTCGGCTACGTAGCGGTCGCGCGGGCGCTTGTCCTCGAAGCTTTTGCCGGCGAATTTGTTGAAGAAGCCGACCTGGCCGAACATGGGGCCGATGCCGCCCATCTGGAACATCAACCATTGGATGGCTTGGTAGCGGGCCGCCGCATCCGTGGGCAGGAACCGCCCCGATTTGTCGGCCAGGTAGATGAGGATGGCGCCGGACTCGAACAGCGGCAGGGGTTTGCCACCCGGCCCCGCCGGGTCGATGATGGCCGGGATCTTGTTGTTGGGGTTGAGCGACAGGAATTCCGGGGAGGTCTGGTCGTTGGTCTGAAAGCTGACCAGGTGCGGTTCGTAAGGCAAGCCGGTTTCTTCCAGCATGATCGACACCTTGACGCCGTTGGGCGTGGGCAGCGAATACAACTGGATGCGGTCGGGATGTCGCGCGGGCCACTTCTTCGTGATGGGGAAGGCGGAAAGATCTGACATGTATGGCAAGTCCTTCTTGCTGCGTTGATGGGGGGCGTGCGTTGCGCTCGGGAAAACCGGCCCGGGCATCTGGGCCCGCGGTATCAGGACCTGCGATCCGCGAGAATTCCCAGGGCACCGTACGGACGCCCGTCATCATAAACCGTTGCCGACCCGCCCCGGGACCAGCGTACAATCGATCGGTCAATCCATTCCGGCGAGGCCCCCATGAACGCACGCATCCCCGACGACACCGCTTCTTTGGCGTTGAATCCCGATCAGCTCCAGACGTTCGTGGACGAAAAATGGGATACGGGCATCGTTCCTGAACTGACCGACTACATCGCCATCCCGGCCAAGAGTCCGGCGTTCGACCCCGAATGGGTGGCCAATGAGCACCTGGAGCGCGTGGTGCGCAACGCGGCCAAGTGGGTCGAGGACCAGCAGGTGTCGGGCCTGAAGCTCGAGGTGGTCCGGCTGGCAGGTCGCACGCCGGTCATTTTTTTCGACGCACCGTCCACGCGCAGCGACAGTGGTGATACGGTTCTGTTCTACGGCCATCTGGACAAGCAGCCAGAATTCATGGGGTGGCGCAACGATCTCGGGCCCTGGACCCCCAAGTACGAAGACGGCAAGTTGTATGGCCGCGGGGGCGCCGACGACGGCTATGCCGTCTACGCCTCGCTGACGGCCATCGCCGCGCTCGACAAGCAGGGGGTGGGCCGGCCGCGCTGCGTGGGCATCATCGAAACCTGTGAGGAATCAGGCAGCTACGACCTTCTGCCCTATGTCGACGCGTTGCGTCCGCGTCTGGGCAATGTCGCGCTGGTGGTGTGCCTGGATTCTGGCGCAGGCAATTACGATCAGCTGTGGATGACGACATCGTTGCGCGGCCTGGTGGCGGGCACACTGGAAGTGCAAGTGCTCGACGAAGGCGTGCACTCTGGCGACGCGAGCGGCGTGGTGCCGTCCAGCTTCCGCATTCTGCGTCACCTGCTGGATCGCCTCGAGGACAGCGCCACGGGCCGCCTGCTGCCGCAAAGCTTCCATTGCGAGGTGCCGGCCGAGCGCCTGGACCAGATCCGGCTGGCGGCGAAATTGCTGGGTGACGACGTCTGGAAGCGTTTCCCCTGGAGCTGCGGCGGTGATGGCGGCTTTGTCCTGCCCATGACCACCGATGCCGAGCAGGCGCTGCTCAACCGCCACTGGCGCCCCACGCTGTCGGTGACCGGGGCCGAGGGGCTGCCGCCCGTGGCCAGCGCGGGCAATGTGCTGCGCCCACGCAGCGCGTTCAAACTGTCCCTGCGCCTGCCGCCGCTGGTGGATGCGGTTGCGGCCTCACAGGAACTCAAGGCCCTGCTGGAAGCCGACGCGCCCTACAACGCCAAGGTCGTGTTCAAGCCCGACGAAGGCGTGGCCAGCGGCTGGAACGCGCCGGAATCCTCGGCCTGGCTCACGAGTGCGCTCGATGCGGCATCCCGGCAATACTTCGATGCGCCCTGCGGCTATATCGGCCAGGGCGGGACCATACCCCTGATGCGCTTGCTGCAGAAAGGCTTCCCCACGTCCCAGTTCATGGTCTGCGGCGTGTTGGGGCCGCGCTCCAATGCGCATGGGCCCAATGAATTCCTGCATGTGCCATTCGGCAAGAAACTGACTGCCTCGGTGGCACAAACGATCGCGGCGCTGCCGGCCTAAGTGGCGGGCCATTGGGCTCACGCCGCGGGACGCGGCGCGAGGGCGGCGCGCCGATTGGGCGCGCTGCTGGTGTTGGGGCTTGCGCTGGCCGGGTGCGCCAGCAGCTCGGCGCCCACGACGCGGGGTACCCCCAAAGACGAGGGCATGTCGTTCGATCAATTGGGTCAGACCGATTTCGACCGCACCGTGACGGTGGCCATGAAGCAGAATCTGGCGACGCTGTCCGCGCTCATGGAGAAGCTCTACAAGCGCAATCCGGTCGAATGGCACAAGTCGCATTTCCCGAATCTGGCGGCGGCGCTGGCGCAAGGCCGCCAGGCCATCGCCACGGGCCAGGTGCCGCCTGACTTGGCGGGGATGCGTGACATACAGGTGCTATCCGTGGCGCTGGATCCGGGGTATCGGGGCGATCGCGTGCGTGCGTTCATCGAAGGCCTGGCCAACATGATCATCGAGGCGCACGGGGGCAGGACACGTTTCTATGCGACTGATCGGCTGGATGCGCAGCATGTGTACAACGCGGCGCGCAATGTCGAGACCGCCGCCTGGATGCTGGCCACGCGGCGCGACGCGTCGGGGCGACCGTTGTTGTTGTCGAACGAGATGTCGGTCGATGGCGCCAGTAATCTGAGTTTCGAGCGGGGGTTCGGCGAGCTGATAGGCAGGCTGGACCTGGTGGCCAGCCTGCTCGATGAAAACCTGCGTCGTATCGGCATCAATTACGTGCAGGGCCTGTTGTTGTTCAACTTCCTGCCGGTGCGCTGATGGGGATCAGGCCGCTTTCAACATCTGGTGTGGGTCTATGACGAACTTCCTGGGCGCGCCCGAATCGAATTCAGCGTAACCCTTGGGGGCGTCATTCAGGGTGATGACCTGTACGCCGACGATCTCGGCGATGTTGATGCGGTCCCACAAAATAGCCTGCATGAGTGCGCGGTTGTATTTCAGCACGGGAGTCTGGCCCGTGAAGAAGCTGTGTGACTTGGCCCAGCCCAGGCCGAAGCGCACGGACAGGCTGCCGTGCTTCGCGGCGGCATCGGCCGCGCCCGGGTCGTCCGTGACGTACAGGCCAGGGATGCCGATCTTGCCAGCGGCGCGCGTGACGGCCATCAGCGAGTTCAACACGGTGGCGGGGGCCTCACTGCGCGACCCTGTGTGCCCGTGGCCGCGGGCTTCGAATCCCACGGCGTCGACGGCGCAGTCCACTTCGGGTGTTCCCAGAATATCGGCGATCTGATCGCCCAGCGGCGTGTCCTGCGACAGATCCACGGTTTCGAACCCCACCTTGCGGGCGTGTTCGAGGCGTGCGGGATTGACGTCCCCCACGATGACGACCGCCGCGCCCAACAGTCGCGCCGATGCGGCACTGGCCAGACCCACCGGCCCCGCGCCCGCCACGTACACCGTCGTGCCGGGCCCGACGCCCGCCATGATGGCGCCATGGTATCCTGTAGGGAGAATATCGGACAGACACGTCAGGTCGCGGATCTTGCTCATTGCTTGTTGCCGGTCGGGGAATCGCAGCAGGTTGAAGTCCGCATAAGGCACCATGACATATTCGGCCTGGCCGCCAATCCAGCCACCCATGTCGACATAACCGTACGCGCCGCCAGGGCGCGCCGGGTTGACGCTCAGGCATACGCCGGTATTTTGCTCAAGGCAGCAGCGGCAGCGTCCGCATGCCACATTGAAGGGCACCGACACCAGGTCTCCGACCTTGATCCGCTCGACATCGCGCCCCAGCTCGATGACTTCTCCGGTGATTTCGTGGCCCAGAACCAGCCCGGCGGGTGCCGTGGTGCGGCCTCGGACCATGTGCTGGTCCGAACCGCAGATGTTGGTGGAGACAACCTTGAGAATGACGCCGTGCTCGATTTTCCGCCCCTGGGGGTCGGTCATCTTTGGGAACGGAATGGATTGGACTTCCACTTTTCCCGGCTCGATATATACCACGCCGTGGTTGTCAGCCATTTTTGCATCTCCTGTTGAAACGTCCGAAACGGGCGCTCTTGTTGATATATTCGATTTGATCGAATGCTTTTAAAAGGAACTCATGAATAGCTATTCCCAATTCAATAAATATCCCGCTTACGCCTGTTTTTTGCTTGTGCTTTCACGACGGTTGTTCTAGTTTTTGCGACTTGGATTCCATAGGAAAAATACCTATCAAATCCGACCTGATTGAAGGGTAAACTCCGTTCTCTCATGGCGCGTTTGATGTGATTTTTCTTTTAAATCAATATGTTGTCGCTTTTAGACAAATAATCGCCGTATTTTGGCAACAATCTCTAATTAAAAGCAGGAATTTTGTCAGTCTGGCAACTCTTCTGTTTTCGAGGCCAATATGAGCACTGATAAAATAGTGGTAGAAAATCTTTATAAAATATTCGGCGCCAACCCCGCTTTAGCCCAAGAGCTTCTAAGCAAGGGGCGCACCAAAGATGACATATTCCGCGAGACGGGGCAGGTCATTGGTGTCGATAATGTTTCCTTCTCGGTTTCAGAGGGCGAGATATTCGTTCTCATGGGCTTGTCGGGGTCTGGCAAGTCGACGCTCATCCGTCTGATCAATCGGCTGATCGAGCCCACGGCCGGCAATGTCTTCGTCGACGGCCAGAACGTATCCACCATGAACCGGGCCCAGCTCACCGCGCTGCGCCGACGCAATATGAGCATGGTGTTCCAGTCTTTCGCGCTGATGCCCCATCGCACAGTGCTCGAGAATGCCAGCTTTGGCCTGGAAGTGGCCGGAGTCGCAAAGAAAGAGCGTGAACGCCGTGCCATGGAAACCCTGGAGCAAGTGGGTCTGGCGGCATTCGCACACAAACGTCCATTCGAGCTTTCGGGCGGCATGCAGCAGCGTGTGGGTCTGGCCCGCGCGTTTACCGTGGATCCGTCGCTCATCCTGATGGACGAGGCGTTCTCGGCGCTCGACCCTCTCAAGCGCCGCGAGATGCAAGATGTGCTGCTCGATCTGCAGCGTGAGCAGCGGCGCACCATCATCTTCGTGTCGCATGACCTGGAAGAGGCACTGCGCATTGGCAGCCGCATCGCCATCATGAAAGGCGGCGTGGTGGTGCAGGTGGGCACGCCACGCGAGGTCATCAATCATCCCGCCGACGACTACGTGCGTGCGTTCTTCAATGGCGTGGATACATCCCGGTATCTGACAGCGGCCGACATTCTCGAGCCTGACGGAATCCCGGTGATTTCCTATCCTTATGTGTCGGACAAGACCGAGCAGGTGGACATCGATGATCAGGGGGCGTTTCTGTTGAACGAGAACAAGCAGGTACATGGGTTCGTCGCCAACCGGGACGAGCTCGAGCGCTGCAAGGTGGGGGCGTCCCGGCCGCTGTCGTCGCCGGTCATTCCCTCGAGCATGCCGTTGAATGAACTGATGGATGTCCTGATGCAATCGCATCGCCCGCTGCCGGTGGTCAACGAGCTTGGAAGATACTGTGGAGCCTTGTGTCACGCGACGGTTCTGAAGACTATTGCTGCGAACAGGGGGGGCGCATGAGCGGACAGATCGCCGATATGGTTGCATGGTGGGGTAGTCATAAGCTTCCCCTGGGGCATTGGGTCGATGCCGGTGTGAATTACATGCTGGACAAGCATGGAAATATTTTCAATTCCCTGGGGTTTGCGATCCACTGGTTTTCGGGTTTGATTGAAAACGGGTTGCAGGTGACACCGGTGTGGCTGCTGATCACGATTTGCGTGGTGCTGGGGTTGTGGCGGGTTGGCGCGCGGTTCGCGTTGTTCACGCTGTTGTCTCTGCTGCTGATCGACAACATGCATTTCTGGCCGCAGACGGTGGTGACGCTAGGCCTGACGTTTTCATCGACATTGATCAGTCTGGTGTTCGGAATTCCAATAGGCATCTGGGCGGCGCGTAACAAGACGGCCGCGACGATTGTGCGTCCCATTCTGGATTTCATGCAGACGATGCCGGCGTTTGTCTACCTGATTCCGGCTGCGATGTTCTTCGGGCTTGGGCGTGTGCCGGGGATTTTGGCGACGGTGGTGTTCGCGATGCCGCCGGCGGTGCGGTTGACCGCGCTGGGGATTCGCCAGGTGAACAATGAGATTGTCGAGGCGGGGCAGGCGTTTGGTTGCAAGTCGATGCAGTTGTTGTTCAAGGTGCAGATTCCCAATGCGATGCCTTCGATCATGGCGGGTATCAACCAGACGATCATGATGGCGTTGTCCATGGTGATCATTGCGTCCATGGTGGGGGCTGGTGGTCTGGGCAATGATGTACTGGCCAGTATTCAGCGGCTGGACATTGGCCTGGGGATGGAGAGTGGTCTGTCGGTGGTGCTGGTCGCGATCATCCTGGACCGGATCACCGAGAGTTTCGGGATTGATCCGCAGCAGAACCGGGTGACGCCGTTTGCGCGGTTGATGAATCGGTTCAAGGGAGTGGCGGGGTAGGTTCTGGATTCTGGGATTTGGTTCTTGAGTCGCGTCGGGGTCAGGATCGCATAAAATCAGTGCATTCTTGCGGGATTCCCGATTTCTCGAGGTGCGTCGTGCCTGATACTGGTTCGGCAACAACCGGCACCCGGCCGGTCTGGTTCGGCATCTTGTTGCTGCCGGATTTCACGTTGACGGCTTTTTCCGGGTTGGTCGACATGCTGCGGCTGGCGAGCGACGAGGGCGACAATAGCCGACCGGTGCGGTGTTGCTGGTCGCTGATCGGCGAGGGCCGCAAGCCGGTGAGGGCGTCGTGCGGTATCGAGACGACACCGTGGGAAGAGCTGGGTGATCCATCGCGGTTCGATTACGTGGTGGTGGTCGGGGGGTTGCTGCGCAAGGGGTCTGAGCCCAGCCGCGCCACGCTGGATTTCATTCGCGCGGTCGGTGAAACGAAGACGACGCTGGTGGGGATCTGCACGGGTACGTTCGCGCTGATGCGTGCGGGGGTGCTGGCCAGGCACCGGGTGTGTGTGAGCTGGTTCCACTATTGGGATTTCCTGGAGCAGTTTCCACACGTGGAGCCCGCGCGCCTGGTGGCCGACCGGTTGTTCGTGGTGGATGGCCACCGCATCACGTGTTCGGGCGGGCGGGCGTCGATCGATGTGGCGGCCGAGATTCTCAAGCGTCATATCGATGTGTCCACGGTGCAGAAGGCGCTACGCATTCTGCTGGTGGATCGGTCCGAGACGGTGAATGCGCCGCAGCCCCATCCTCCGGGGCTCGAGCCTTCCGCCCACCCGTTGGTCAAGCGTGCCATGCTGCTCATGGAGCAACACCTGAGCAAGGCCTTGACGGTGGATGAGATGGCCGGCAAGTTGAATGTGTCGGGTCGGCAGTTCGAGCGCATATTCAAGGCCGATACGGGCAAGACGCCGCAAGCGTTCGCGCGCGCCCTGCGGCTGCGGGTGGCCGCCTGGTCGTTGCTCAATACCGACAAGCCCATATCGGTCGTATCGACCGAATGCGGGTTCGCCGATGCCTCGCACATGGGGCGCGAGTTCCGCCAGATCTATGCAATGTCTCCCAGCGGTTTCCGTCGCAAAAAAGGGGAGATTCAGTTGGGCGATGTGAATTACCACGAGATTTTCCCGAATCGCACGGAATTCTATTGATTCGTCGCTGTGCCGTTCTTCTTGTGAAAGCGGTGCCTGTGGCAAAGGCACCTCTGCGGCCGTAACACCCGCACCCACAGGCGTACTTACCCCCCTGCTCGCTCCCACTTTCCATGATGATGCCGCGTCCGGGCTGACGCGTCGCGGTGCAGTCGAAATCGCTGGAAATTCACGCTGTTTGTGTCAGGGTTTTCCCGATTCACGGGGTGCATGGCGTGATTGTTCCAGGGGAATGGCAGCCCGGTTCTAGCTTGAACAGTGATTGGTTGATGTACTACGCACATTCCCGCAAGGGATTCGCCAGCGTGGGGACAATCATGTCGTTGAGTGTGTTCGATCTGTTCAAGATCGGAATCGGGCCGTCGAGTTCGCATACGGTCGGTCCGATGGTCGCGGCCGCCCGCTTCGCCCGGCGTCTCGACGAGGCCGGGCTGTTGCCGGAGGTGGTCAATGTGCGGATCGAGCTTTACGGTTCGCTGGGCGCGACGGGGCGGGGCCACGGTACTGACGTGGCGGTGTTGCTGGGGCTGTGCGGGCATCTGCCCGACACCATTGATCCGGATCTTGTGCCGGGTGTCGTGGCGGGCATTCGAGAGGGCGGGACCATCAATCTGCTGGGTCGGGTGCCGGTGGGGTTCGTCGAAAAACGTGATGTGGCGTTCAATCGCGGCGTGCTGCCCCGTCACTCGAACGGCATGCGTTTCGTGGCGACCGACGGTGCCGGTGCCGTCCTCATGAAAAAAGAGTATTACTCCATTGGCGGCGGGTTCGTCATGAACTGCCACGGCGTGCGGGTCAACGCGGCCAATGACGGGGTGACCCTGGCCTACCCGTTTCGCAACGCGGACGAGCTGCTGCGCATGGCCGATCAGGCTGGCCTGACGATCGCCGGACTGATGATGGAAAACGAGAAGGCCTGGCGCACGCCGAACGAGGTTCGCGATGGGGTGTTGAACATCTGGCGCGTGATGACTGACTGCGTGAAGCGCGGGTGCGCGGCGCAGGGGTGCCTGCCCGGCCCTTTGAAGATGAAGCGGCGCGCGGCGGCGCAGTACCGGGCGCTGTGCGAGCAGCCTGAGGCGTCGTTGCAGGACCCGCTCACCGTGCTGGACTGGGTGAGCCTGTATGCGATGGCGGTCAACGAAGAGAACGCCGTTGGTGGGCGCGTCGTGACGGCGCCCACCAACGGCGCGGCCGGTCTCTTGCCGGCGGTGCTGCACTATTACAGGAAATTCGTGCCAGGCGCCGATGACGATGGGGTGGTTGAATTTTTGTTGACGGCCGCGGCCATTGGCATTCTGTACAAGGAAAACGCGTCCATTTCCGGAGCCGAGGTGGGCTGCCAGGGCGAGGTGGGCGTGGCCTGCTCGATGGCTGCGGCCGCGCTGGCGGCCGTCATGGGGGGCACCAACAAGCAGATAGAAAACGCCGCCGAAATCGGCATGGAACACAACCTGGGCATGACCTGCGATCCGGTCGGCGGCCTGGTTCAGATTCCCTGTGTCGAGCGCAACGCCATGGGCGCGGTCAAGGCTATCAATGCCGCGCGCCTGGCGATGCGCGGCGACGGCACACATTACGTGTCGCTGGACAAGGTGATCAAGACCATGATGCAGACGGGGGCCGACATGAAGACCAAATACAAGGAAACCTCGCGTGGCGGCCTGGCCGTGAACGTGATTGAGTGCTGAGTCGAACATGAACCGATATTCTATTTTCAGCCTGGTGCGAAACGGGCTTTCCTACAACCGGAACTGGCAGCGCGCCTGGCGCAGCCCCGAGCCACGGCGCGAATATGACGTGGTCATCGTGGGTGGGGGCGGTCATGGGCTGGCCACGGCGTATTACCTGGCCAAAGAACACGGCGTGCGCAATGTGGCGGTGCTTGAGAAAGGCTGGCTGGGTGGCGGCAACACGGCGCGCAACACGACCATCGTGCGCTCCAATTACCTGTGGGACGAGTCGGCGCAGTTGTACGAAACCGCGATGAAGCTATGGGAGGGCTTGTCCCAGGACCTGAACTACAACGTGATGTTCAGCCAGCGCGGCGTCATGAATCTGGCGCATACGCTGCAGGAAGTCCGGGACACCCAGCGCCGCGTGAACGCCAATCGTCTCAACGGGGTGGATGCGGAGTTCATCACGCCCGCGCAGATCAAGGAAATCGTCCCCATCATCAATCTGAACAGTCGATATCCCGTGATGGGGGCGTCTTTCCAGCGGCGTGGCGGCGTGGCGCGTCACGATGCGGTGGCGTGGGGGTTCGCGCGCGGCGCCGACAAGTACGGGGTGGACATCATCCAGAACTGCCCGGTCACGGGAATACGGCGCGAGAACGGCGCGGTCACCGGCGTGGACACGGGCAAGGGATTCATCAAGGCGGCCAAGGTCGCGGTGGTGACGGCGGGCCATTCCAGTGTGCTGGCGTCCATGGCGGGCATCCGTCTGCCACTGGAAAGCCACCCGTTGCAGGCGCTGGTGTCCGAACCCATCAAACCCGTCATCCACACTGTGGTCATGTCCAACGCCGTGCATGCCTACATCAGCCAGTCGGACAAGGGCGATCTGGTGATCGGTGCCGGCATAGACCAGTACACGGGGTATGGGCAGCGCGGAAGCTATCAACTGATAGAGGGAACGTTGCAGGCCATTGTCGAAATGTTTCCCGTGTTCAGCCGTGTGAGGATGAACCGCCAGTGGGGCGGGATAGTCGACGTCTCGCCTGACGCCTGCCCCATCATTTCCAAGACAGACGTGAAAGGCCTTTATTTCAATTGTGGCTGGGGCACGGGCGGGTTCAAGGCCACGCCGGGATCGGGTTGGGTGTTTGCGCACACGGTGGCCAACGATCAGCCGCACCCGGTCAATGCGCCGTTCTCTCTGGATCGGTTCTATACCGGCCATCTGATCGATGAACATGGTGCCGCCGCGGTCGCCCATTGATTGACGTGAGGCCTGGCAGGCCCTGAAAATTTCGGAGTCCAAGCATGCTGTTGATTGAATGCCCCTGGTGCGGCAAGCGCGCCGAAACCGAGTTCCACTGTGGTGGCGAGGCGGATATCGCACGCCCCGTGGATGGCGAGAATCTGAGCGACCGGGAATGGGGTGATTACGTGTTCATGCGCACCAACACGCTTGGCGTGCATCATGAGCAGTGGGTGCATGCACAAGGGTGCCGGCGCTGGTTCAAAGTGGAGCGGAACACCGTCACCTACGAGTTCGGCAACTATGAAAAATTTCCGATGCCCAACAGCGGGGAGCAGGCATGAGCGCGTCCGGCGAGAATCTTGCGCAACGACGGGATGGCCGCTCAATGGCCGATTCGACCCGGTCGTCCGACGAGCGCGCGCCTTCCCGTGATGGTGGCGCCGCGCAAGGCCGCACGCGCCATCAACCCGGCGGATCCCGTCGCCTCGAATCAACAGGACGGGTGGATCGTTCCCAAACCGTGGAATTTTCATTCAACGGCAAGACGTATCACGGCTTTCAGGGGGACACGCTGGCTTCGGCGCTTCTGGCGCAGGGTGTGCACTTCGTCGCGCGCAGCTGGAAATACCACCGGCCGCGAGGCATTCTGACCGCCGGTGTGGAAGAACCCAACGCCATTGTTCAGCTCGAGGAAGGCGCCTACACGATTCCCAACCCACGCGCCACCGAGGTCGAGCTCTACAGCGGCCTGGTTGCGAGCAGCGTGAACGCCTCGCCGAGCATTGAGGGCGACCGCCTGGCCTTCCTGCAGAAACTGGCGCGCTTCATTCCCGCCGGGTTCTATTACAAGACGTTCATGTGGCCGCGCAAACTGTGGCCTCGATACGAAGAGCGCATCCGCGAAGCGGCCGGGTTGGGCACGGCGCCACATCTCCCCGATCGCGATCGTTACGAAAAATCCTTTTGTCATTGCGATGTGCTGGTGGTGGGGGCCGGCCCGGCGGGGTTAGCCGCGGCGCACTTGGCCATGCGGTCCGGGGCGCGAGTGATGCTGGTGGAGGACCGCCCCCGGGCAGGCGGCGCTCTGCTGCGCGAAGAGGCCGAAATCGACGGCGCGCCCGCGTCGGCCTGGGTGGCGGAGCGGGTTGCCGAGCTGGAGGCCAGTCCCGACGTCACGTTCCTGACGCGGGCCACGGCCTTCGGGCATCACGACCACAACCTGGTGACCGTATGCCACCGTTTGACGGACCATTTGCCGGTGCACAGCCGGCGAGGCGTTCGGGAGCGTCTGTTGAAGGTCCGTGCCCGCGCCGTGGTGCTGGCGACCGGCGCGCACGAGAGGCCCATGGTGTTCGGCAACAACGATCTGCCGGGCGTCATGCTGGCGTCGGCCATTTCCACCTATATCAATGAGTATGGCGTGCTGCCCGGGGAGCGGGCGGTGGTGTTCACCAACAACGACGACGCCTACCGCACGGCGCTCGATCTGGCGCGTCATGGCGCACAGGTAAAGGTGGTGGATGCCCGGCCCGCGTCCGGCGGCACGTTGCCGACACTGGCCCGTGGCAAAGGTGTCACGGTCATGAATGAAGCGATCGTGATCGAGGCCCGCGGCACGCGTCATGTGAGCGGTGTGCGCATAGCGTCGTATAAAAATGGCGTGCCCGGAGACATCATTGCCGACCATGCCTGCGATCTGCTTGGCATGTCCGGTGGGTGGAATCCTGTGCTGCATCTGTTTGCCCAGTCGGGCGGGAAGGCGCGCTGGGATGACGACAAGGCCTGCTTTGTTCCAGGGAATCCGGCGCAGCCGACCTTCAGCGCGGGCGCGGCGAATGGCGACTTCCTGCTTGAGCAGGCGCTCGAAGGCGGCTTGGCCATGGCGCGTGCCGCCCTGGGTCGCGCAGGGATCGAGGCCGTGCCCACCCCCGCCTGGCGCACGCCGGCTCTGCGCGAAGATCCGTCCGTACCGGTCTGGTTCGCCGGTCACAAAGACCAGGTTGGCCGCGCGGCCAAGCAGTTCGTCGACTATCAGAATGACGTGGCGGTGTCCGACATCCATCTGGCGGTGCGTGAAGGGTATGAGTCCATCGAGCACGTCAAGCGTTATACCGCCCTGGGGTTTGGCACCGACCAAGGCAAGCTGGGCAATATCAACGGCATGGCCATCGTGGCCGATCTGCTCGGACAGACCATTCCCGAAACCGGAACAACCACGTTCCGTCCGAACTACACACCCGTGACGTTCGGCGTCGTGGCCGGTCGGGAGCTGGGCGATTTCCTGGATCCGATACGCAAGACCTGTCTGCACGAGTGGCACGCGCGGCACCGGGCGCGGTTCGAGGACGTCGGCAATTGGAAACGCCCGTGGTTCTATCCGATGGAAGGTGAGGACTTGCATGCCGCGGTGGCACGGGAATGTCTGGCGGTGCGGCGCAGCGTGGGGATCATGGATTCCTCCACGCTGGGGAAGATTGATATCCAGGGGCCGGACACTGTCGAATTCCTGAACCGCATCTACACCAACTCCTGGACCAAGCTGGGTGTCGGCAAGTGCCGCTACGGCCTGATGCTGGATGAGAACGGCATGGTGTTCGACGATGGCGTGAACATTCGCCTTGGCCAGGATCATTTTCTGCTCAGCACGACGTCGGGCGGTGCGGCGCGCGTGATGGCCTGGATGGAGCGCTGGCATCAGACGGAATGGCCGCATCTGAAAGTGCACATGACGTCCGTCACAGACCATTTCGCGACGTTCGCCGTGGTGGGCCCGCATTCGCGCAAGGTGGTTGGCAAGGTGTGCGCCGGCATCGATTTCTCGGACGAGGCCTTTCCGTTCATGAGTTTTCGGGATGGCGCCGTGGCCGGTGTCTTCGCGCGTGTGATGCGCATCAGCTTCTCGGGTGAGCGTTCATACGAGGTGAACGTGCCGGCCAACCATGGCCAAGCCGTCTGGGACCTGCTGATGGAGGCGGGTCGCGAGTTCGGCATAACACCGTACGGCACCGAAGCCATGCATGTGTTGCGCGCGGAGAAAGGCTACATCATCGTGGGCCAGGATACGGATGGTTCCGTGTCGCCGTTCGATCTGGGCATGGGCGGGTTGGTGGCCAAGACCAAGGACTTCATCGGCAAGCGTTCGCTCACGCGCGCGCATACCGCCGGTCCGGATCGCAAACAATTCGTCGGCCTGCTGGCCGATGATCCGGCCTTGGTGTTGCCAGAGGGGGCGCAGATCATCGCGCGCCAGTCGAATGAGAGGCCGGTACCGATGATGGGGCATGTCACCTCGAGCTACAGAAGCCCGACGCTGGGCCGCACCATCGCCTTGGCGCTATTGCGCGACGGCCTGCGGCGCCAGGGAGAAAAGGTCACGGTGTCCCTGTCCGAGGGGGTCAGTGCGTCGGCGACCGTATGCAGCCCCGTTTTCTACGATCCAGAAGGAACGCGCCAGAATGCAGACTGAACTACGACAAGAGTCCCCGCTGGTCGGCGCCGGGGATCTCCTGGACGGCGGCTCCGCCACCCTGAGCGAACAGATACGGCTGTGCGAACTGCCCTTCCTGGAGCTGAACAATATCCGCGGCAATGCGTCGGACCCCGACTTTCGGCGCGCGATCAGCGAAGTCATCGGCGTCGACTTGCCTGTGAGGGCCAATACCGTGTCCGAGGGACCTGGCTATGTCTTGTGGTGGCTGGGGCCCGACGAATGGCTGGCGCAATCGCACGACCCCATGCCCGCGCGCCTCGACCACGATTTACGCGTTCGCTTCGGCGACCTGTTCGCGACCACCGTCGACGTCAGCAGCGGCTACACCACGTTGCGGCTGTCGGGTTCCAGGGTGTCCGACGTTCTGAACAAGGGGTGCCCGCTTGATCTTCATCCTCGTGTGTTCAAGCCGGGGCAATGCGCGCAATCACATTTTTTCAAGACGGCGATCGCGCTGCGCAAGCTGGTCGACGGGACGTGGCATCTGATCGTGCGGCGCAGCTTCGCGGACTACGCGACACGAATGTTGGTCGATGCGTCGGCCGAATATGGCCCCTAGCCAGGCCTGCGCGGGCCTGGCTTCAGTGGTGTGGCCGGGGATGCGCATGCACAGGGGCATTGCGGCGGAAGGAAGGCAACAGGAAGCAAAGCAACGGGTTTCAGGGTTTCAGATGTATTGATTTCCACTATTTCCGGGTGAATACAATGAGTCGGCTCGCCATCAGTGACTGCACGCATTTTGGCTTCGTGTTATTGCCCTCTTTCACGCTGCTGTCTTTTTCCAGCGCCGTGGAGGTGCTGAGAATGGCCAATCATCTGTCTGGAACGCAGACGTATCGATGGTCGATGCTGCATCCCGATCGCGATCACGTGGTGGCCAGCAATGGCATTTCCGTGACGGCCCGTCCGCTTGACCCGCTGGATATTCCGGATATTGTTTTCGTTTGCGGGGGCATAGATGTAAAGGCCGCCTGTGACCCACAGACACTGTCCATGCTGCGCATGCTGGCGGCCCGCGGTGTGTTGCTGGGCAGTCTTTGCACCGGTGCGTATGCCCTGGCGCGGGCGGGCCTGCTCAATGGCTACCGTTGTTCGACGCATTGGGAGAACCTGACGGCGTTGCGTCAGGAGTTCCCGTCGGTGGGCTTCGAGGAGGAAGTGTTCGTGGTGGATAGAAACCGTGTCACCTGTACGGGAGGCGCGGCGCCATTGGACATGATGCTGCATCTGATATCTCCCAAGGTGGGGCGTGATATTCGGTCATCCATAGCCAGCCAGTTCATCGTCGCGCACATACGCGACGCCCGGGATCGTCAACGTGTACCGCTTTCAGCAAGAGTGGGCACGGTGCGCGAGACGCTGATGGAAGTGGCCACCCTGATGGAGGCGAACATCGAAGAGCCATTGTCCCTGGGGGAACTGGCCCAGTTGTCGCATTCGTCGCAACGCCAGATACAGCGCATGTTTCGGGACCATCTTGGTGTGACGCCGACTCAATATTATTTGAATCTCCGATTGCAGCGCGCACGGGAGCTTCTGACACAAACAGGGCTGTCAGTGATGAACATCACGGTGGCGTGTGGGTTCCAGTCGGCTTGCCACTTCAGCAAGACCTATCGTAAGCTGTTCGGTGTGACCCCCAGTTCTGAGCGTGGTTGGCGCTTTCCTCACACCAAATCCCTTTATCAGAATTCTTCTTCCAGCTGCCTTGCGCAGTAGTCATGGAAAAGATGGGTGGGCATTTTTTTTCAAAAAAAGCCGTCAGGCTTTCAACAAAAGGAAGACATATGAAATTGAGCTCTCTATTCACCGCACTGGGTCTGGCCGCCACGCTGGGTATCGCGTCGGTCGCCCAGGCGGCCGACAAGCCCGAGATCAAGATCGGCTATGTCAATGGTTGGGCCGACAGCGTGGCGACGTCGGAAACCGCGGCTGCCATCATCCGCGAGAAGCTGCATTATCCGGTCAAGCTGGTGGCGGTCTCGGCGGGCATCATGTGGTCGGGCGTTGCGCGCGGTGACCTGGACACCAGCCTGTCCGCATGGCTGCCGGTCACGCATGCCCAGTACTACAAGAAATTCAAGAAAGACGTTGTGCTCGAAGGCATTGTGGAAAAAGACGCCAAGATCGGCCTGGTCGTGCCGGACTACGTCAAGGCGAAGACCGTTGCCGATCTGAAGAAGTACAAGGCGAACTACAACGGTGTCATCACGGGTATCGACGCCGGGGCCGGTGTGATGGACAAAGCGCAAAAGGCCATCAAAGCGTATGACCTGGGCTTCACCCTGGCGGCCAGCTCAGGCGCCGGCATGGCAGTGGCGCTCGATCGCGCCATCCGGGCCAAGAAGCCCATCGTGGTCACGGGTTGGCAGCCGCACTGGATGTTCGGCCGCTACAAACTGCGTTTCCTGTCCGATCCCAAGAAGGTGTTTGGCGAGTCCGAGAACGTCTATGCCATGATCAATCCCAAGCTCGAGAAGAAAGCCCCCGAGGTCGTGGCCTTCCTGAAGAAATTCCAGTGGAAGCCCGGTCAGATCGCGAAAGTCATGGTTGACATCAAGGATGGCACCAAGCCGTCTGATGCCGCCAAGAAGTGGGTTGCCGCCAATGAAGCCGAGGTCAATGGCTGGGTAGGCAAGTAAGAATCCGCAGCACACGCGCTTCGATGTCCCTCGAAGCGCCGACGGCCCGCCATTGCAGATACGCGATGCCGGGCCGTTGTGTTTTTATTTATCGATGACCAGATCGCTCAGTGGCCGGCTGCAGCATAGCAGGGCATAACCCTGGTCGATTTCCCGTTGGCGAATGCCACCCTTGTGTTCCATGTGCACCTGGCCGGAGATGAGCTTGACCTTGCAGGTGCCGCACATGCCCTGTGTGCACGACGAGGCCAGGCGCACGCCAGCCTGTCTGGCGGCGTCCAACACGCTCTGTGTGGACACACAGGTGATTTCGCGCTGGCTCTTTTGGAATTTGACGGTGAACATCTGGATGTCCGTCGCGTCGACGGGTGGGGCGGCCTGTTCCTCGTGCTCCGTGGCCGCCCGTGTGTCTTGCAGCGTTTCAAACGAAAAGCTTTCCTGATGGAAATGGTCCATCGGAAACCCCGCGTCGCCCAGCATGCCCTTCACCGACCGCATGTAGGGCTCGGGGCCGCAAATGAACACCTCACGTTCCAGGAAATCCGGAGTGCTCAACTGCAGCAGCGCCAGAGACAGGTAGCCGTTCACACCGTTCCAGTCACGACGCGTGCCTTTGACTTCGCAGACGAAGTACGTGCGGAAGTTCTGCTGGGTGTAGGCCAGGCGGCGCAGTTCCTGTTCGAAGATGATGTCGTCGGGTGTGCGGGCACTGTGCAGGAACACGATGTCTCGATCATCGGCCAGGTCGAAATGCGTGCGCGTCATGGACATCAGCGGTGTGATGCCGGACCCCGCCGACAGGAACAGGTACTTCTTCGCCGGAAAATCGGCGCACGTGAATGTGCCGCCGGGAGGCAGGACACGCACCCGGTCGCCCACCTTCAGGTGGTCATGCAGCCAGTTGGACACCACGCCGCCAGGCGTGCGCTTGACGGTGATGCTTACCGTGTGCGGGCGGGTCGGCGCCGAAGCGATGGTGTAGCAACGGTTCACCTGCACGCCGTCTATTTCCAGCTCCAGGGTCAGAAACTGCCCGGGAGCAAAATGAAACAGGCTGCCTTTTGGCGTGCGGAACGTGAACGTCTTGACGTCGTGCGTTTCGTCGATGATGGTGCAGCAGATCAGTGCCTCTTCCTCTTCACCATTCCATTGTGGCGGAATCCGCTCCCAGAACCCGGCCTGGTTGATGCGATTCGCGCTGACGTCCATGTTGTGCTCCCGCGGTGATGTTGGTTACGCTGTGGTCAGAGCCGTCAGCCGGTCTATGTACCAGCGGCAGAACTTCTCGACATAGACCTCCGCATAGGGTGAGTACATGCCCGGTTCGTAGGCGTCGCTTTCTATTCCCCTCTGCGAAATTTCCACCAAGTGACGGTCCTGGGCATTGGTCGCGTTCCATACGGCGGTCAGGTTGTCCAGTGTGTAGTCTGTGTTTTCGACAGCGTCCTTGTGCACCAGCCACGTGGAGCGCACCAGTGTGCGGTTCTCGGACAGGGGGAACACCTGGAACGTGACAATGTGGTCGCTCATGAAGTGGTGCCACGAATTGGGTTGCGTCCAGAATGACAGGGCGCCCAGGTCCGCACGTTGAAAGTCACCCAGCAGTTTTCTGCAGGCCACCTTGGCGTTCAGGGTTTCCGATTCGCCGCCTTGGTCCAGCGGCAGGCGTTGGGTGCGGAAACCGGTGGTGCGGTCGTCCAGGTGCTCGATTTCTTCGGACGGCAAGCTGCATGTGCCTTCCCAGTCGGCGGTGCGGGTCGCCACCAGCTTGTCGTAGGCCGTGAGTTGCGCCTGGTTGGACGGCGAGGCTTGGTAGCCGAAACCGTATTCGAAGATCGAGGCGGTGAGCTCAGGGTGATTGGCCGCGCAGTGGTAGCACTCCCGGTTGTTCTCGATGGTGAGCTTCCAGTTGCATTCCTCGACGATATCGACCTGGGCCGCCACTTTTGTCATGTGGAGTTGGTGCGGGCGGATATAAGGTTCCATCGCGGCGCGCATCGCCTCGAAATCGTCGGGGGGCGTGTCGGCCAGGCAGATGAACAGCAGGCCGGCCAGATTCCGCAGGTGTACCGGCCGCAGTCCGTGCGCGTCGCGATCAAAATCCTCGCCCATGTGTTCGGCGAAGAGCAGTTTGCCTTCCAGGTCGTACGTCCACTGGTGATAGGGGCAGACCAGGTTGCCCACCGATCCGGTGTGCTCATTGCACAGGCGGGATCCGCGATGGCGGCACACGTTGTGGAATGCCTTGACGTCGCCATTGTCATCACGGACCAGAACGATGGAATTCTTCAACAGGTCTATGGTCACGTAATCCCCGGGCTCGGGGATCTCGGCCTCGGTGGCCACGTAGATCCAGTGCTGGCCGAAAATCAGCTTCATGTCGATCTCGAAGATCTTGCGGCTGGTGTAGAACGGTGCTTCCAGCGGCCGGCCTGGCGGGCGTCGCGCGATCAGCGCGGCCGTGTCCGGCGAGATCTTCAGTTTGTCGGTTTCGACCGCCATGCGTATGACATTCATCATGCCCTCAGTAATCAATCAATCCATGCTTGCGCAAGTAGGTGATGACAGCTGTCGCTTTTTCCTGCGCGCTGCCTTGATCCACGACCACCCCCGCGCGGCTCTCGGTCGTGGTCGCCGAAAGCATGCGGGCATGGCCGGAACGTCTTTCATGCGCCGCCAGCTTGATGGGGCGCGCGTTGATGGGGGACACGGTCCAGTCCATGCCGCGTTGGCCGGTCGCGTGGATGGGTGTGTGCGGGAGCGTGGTGATCGTGCCGGTGCGCGTGCCGGCATAGGCGTATTTCAGCGTCAGGGGGGCCATGGGGTGGACGGTGACCACGCATGGCAGCGTTGTTGTGACACGACGACGGCGGCCCTTGGGCAGGAATTGCCCGATGGTGATGCCGCCCGCGTCGATAGCCAGGTCAAGCGCGCTGGGGAGCAGTGGCAGCCCAAGACGTTGCGCCAGCAGGTAAGGCACCATGCCGCTGTCTTCCTGGCCTTCGGCGCACAGTCCGCAGAGGATCAGGTCGGCATTGTGCACATGCGCTTCCAGCGCATCCACCACATCCACGCCTTCAGCAACCGGCACGATGTCCAGGTGGTTGACGCCAAGCGCCAGATAATCCCGCGTGGCGGGGGAGTCATGACCGGCGTGCAGCACTTGCACGGTGGGCTTGCCCGACGCCACCGAATAGGCCAGGCTCAAGGCTCGGGCGTCGTTGCGGCTCCAGCGCGACACGCCCGAGACCGGGTGCCGGCCCTCGGACACCAACACGACAATGCGGAGTGGATGTTCGTCGTCGGTCATGGGGTCGCTCCGTCGGCCGCGTTGCGCGCGGCGTGGACCTCGGTGGTCAGTGCGCGCATGATGGCCTGCGCATCGTCGATGATGCTGAGATCGGCCCGTTTGATCATGGGCGCGCTGGCATCGGTGTTGACGGCGATGACGTGGCGGCAATCCTTGATGCCCTGCAGGTGCTGCACGGCGCCGGAAATGCCCAGGGCGATATAGACGCTGGACGTCACGGTCGTGCCCGTGGCGCCGACCTGCTGCGCGCGCGTGAAACGCCCGTCGTCGACAGCCACGCGGCTCGCGCCCACTGCGGCGCCTAGCGCGTCCGCCAGGGCATGGAAGCCGTCCAGGTCGCGCACGCCGTTGCCGGCGGAGACGATCAGGTCCGCTTCCTCCAGGGCCAGATGCGACGCCGGGACGGCCGAGACACCATGGTCCGTGTAATGAGACGCCACGCCATCTTCGGGCGCCCAGTCCACGATTTCGCCGCGCCCCTGGAATGGCAGGCGCATGTCGACGCAGCCAGGATCGAGCAGGACGACGTCCGGCAGGGCGCGCCGCGCATAGGCGGACCGGTGTCGCTGATAGACCGTCGCGGTGTCGGATGTGAGTTCCACGACATGTGTCGCGATGGAAAGACCGTGTTGCGCCGCGAGGCGTCGGCCCAGATCACCGGTCGGTACTCCGTCGTCGGCCATCACGATGCGGGCCGGGTGGTAATGTTGTCGCAGCCGGTCCAGCTCGCGTAGCGCAAGGTCGGGTTCAAAGCGATTTTCGCCATCCAGGACAATGACCTGGTCGGCGCCGCAAGCCGCCGCGCTTTCCGCAAGAGGACCGAACACGACCAACAGCACGGCGCAGCGCGCGTCGGCCAGCAGCGCGGCGGCGGCAACGGCTTGTTGGGCCGCCGACGGCAGCACGCCCCGTTCGCTGTGGGCCACCACCATGATGTGGTGGTCGGTTGGCGCATGGATCCGCAGCGGCGTGTCGTGGGGGGCGTGAGGTGTCTGTGGCGTGTCTGGCGTTATGTTGTTGCCTGATATCGCACCCTGGCCGATGGCGTAACGCCTGCGGCCAAGCGAAGTGACGATGAACGGGCGGCGCGGATCGACGCGGCGACGGGTGTTCATGACACGGCCTTCCGGGCGGACAAGGCGATGGAACGACCCTCCTGGCGTCGCACGCCGTCCGCCCCGTGGGAGGGATCACATCCTTCGGGCGGCCGTGCAAGCGTGATCATGCCGCTTCCCCCAGTGACAGTTCGACGAGCTCGGCGATGTCCAGGACATCGGGTCGGGGGCCGACAACGCCTTCGAGCATGGCGGTGCAGCCGGGGCAGGCGACGGCCACGGTCTGTGCGCCGATGTCGCGCGCGTCGTCCATGCGCATGTCGGGAATGCGTCGCTTGCCGGGGATGTCGGTCAGCGGGGCACCGCCGCCGCCGCCGCAGCAGCGGCTGTTCAAGCCGTTGCGCGTCATTTCCCGCACCTTGATGCCCAATGCCTCGAGGACGCGGCGCGGCGCCTCGGTTTCGCCGTTGTAGCGGGCCAGATAGCAGGGGTCGTGGTAGGTCAGCGTGTGGTCGAGTTCAAGGGCGCGCGGCGCAATGGCTTGTGCGCGGATGAGGTCGTCCAGCAGTGCCGAGTGATGAATGACCGGGTAATGCCCGCCGAATGCCGGGTATTCGTTGCGCAGGCAGTGCAGTACGTGCGGGTCGGCGGTGACAATACGGTTGAAGCTGAGCCCATTCAGTGTGTTGATGAGGCGTTCGGCCATAATCTGGAAGGTGGCCTCGTCGCCCAGGCGGCGCGCCACGTCGCCGGTGTCGTTTTCAAG
>DASTNK010000036.1:0-6449 GCA_035720945.1 Burkholderiaceae bacterium | reverse complement strand
ACATGAACTCTCGCATTGACTTTCCTGATCCGCGCGACGCCACCGCACCGCGGCTGGGTCGGTGTTTCGGCGCACCGAAGGCAGTGCTGTCCGCGCATCGTCCTGAAGACGTGGCATCGCTGCTGAACGCAGTGGAGCACGCTGCGCAAACCGGACACTGGTGCGTGGGCTGGCTGCGTTACGAAGCCGCACTGGCTTTCGATGCGGCCTTCGCCGACGCGTTGCACCCTGTGCCACACGGGGAGCCGCTGGTTTGGTTCGCCGTGCACGATCGAGCGCTGGATTGGTCGACAGAGGGAACCGCCGACAATGAAGCTTCGCAGGCAGCCTGGCAACCCGGCATCGACCGCGCCGCTTTCGACCTGGCAATAACCGCCATCCACCGGGCGATCGCGGCGGGCGACTGCTACCAGGTCAACCTCACCTCTCAATTAGAGGGGCGCTTGCAGGGCAACGCGTCCTCACTATTCACCGCCTTGCGCCGCGCGCAACCCATGGGTTATGTGGCCGCCATTGACAACGGCACCGAGCAGATCCTGTCGGTATCGCCCGAACTGTTCTTCGACTGGGACGGCGAACGCATCCTGACCCGCCCCATGAAAGGCACGGCCCCGCGCGGCGCGACACCTGCCGAAGACTCGGCACAGGTCGAGGCCATGCGCGCATCATCCAAGGAACGGGCCGAGAACGTGATGATCGTGGATCTTCTGCGAAACGACCTCTCGCGCATCGCGCTGCCGAACAGTGTCCGGGTGCCACGCCTGTTTCAGGCGGAAGCGCTGCCCACAGTGTGGCAGATGACATCCGACGTGGAAGCCGTCACCCGGCCCGGCACACGGCTGGCGGATGTGTTCGCCGCGCTGTTTCCATGCGGTTCGATCACCGGGGCGCCCAAGCGCCAGGCCATGCGCTGGATCCGCAGGTTGGAGCCCGGCCCGCGCGGTGTCTACTGTGGCGCCTTGGGCGTGGTGCGTCCAGCCTCGACACCAGGTGGCATGCACGCCACGTTCAACGTTCCAATCCGCACCGTGACGGTGCGCGGGAATGTACTGCGTTGTGGCATTGGCAGCGGCATCACGGCCAGTAGCAGCGCCGACGCGGAATGGCAAGAGTGGCGCCACAAGCGCCTGTTTCTGGGTTGACGCCACATGGCAACCCTATTCGGGAGCACATCGAATGGCGGACTTTGACGTTCTTGAAACCCTGGCGCTACGCGGCGGCGCCTTCGTACACCTGCCGTTGCACCTGGACCGCATGCAAGCGACCGCCCAACACTTCGGTTACCCATGGATCGCGCCCCGCATCACTCAAGTGTTGGCGCTGCTGCGCGATCAGCATCCACAAGGCGATTGGCGAGTGCGCCTGGCGTTGCGACACGATGGCAAAGTGATGGGGGAAGCGCATCCGCTGCGGCCCACACCCACGCCCGTGCGCCTGCAACTGGCGCGGGCGCCATTGGCCAACGCCCTGGCCCATGGCGACTGGGTGCACTTCAAGACTTCGCGACGCGACCACTATGTCGCCCTACAACCCGCTGACGCCTCGGTATTCGACACGGTGTTGTTCAATGAAGACCGTGAATTGACTGAAACGACACGCGGCAACATCGCGGTACTGCTCGATGGCCGCTGGATCACACCGCCGTTGCGTTGCGGCCTGCTGCCTGGTGTGGGCCGACAGGTTTGCATAGAGCAGGGGCGCCTAGCCGAGCGGGTGATACTGCTGGATGACGTCCCTCGCGCGCAGGGTTGGGCATTCGTGAACAGTCTGCGCGGCTGGCTGGACGCGGAACGGGTGGAAGCGGCCCTCGACAAGTAGAAAATGAAGAAGAACAGCCTGTCGAAACGCGAAGAAGGACAGCCTGTAGAAACGCGAAGAAGGACAGCCTGTAGAAACGCGACGTGGCGCCCGCTTCTCGCCGCAATCAATGAAAAATCCGGCCGAATCATCGAGGTTCGGCCGGACTTTCGTAACTGCCTGGAATTCTTAGTTGTTGGGCAGACCACCAAGTCTGCGGCTGACCCACAAGGCGGCCAACGTGCAGAACGCCCCCGAGAGCAGGTACAGACCCACGTAACCGACCCCGAAATAATCAGCTAGAACCAGAGCCACCAATGGTGCGAACCCGGCGCCCAGCAACCAGCTCAGGTCTGCGGAGAAGCGTGCGCCGGTGTAGCGGAATTCGCTTCGGAAGCTGGCCGCCACCGCGCCGGAGGACAGCGCATGTGAGAACCCAAGCAAGGCGAACCCGAGAATGATGAAGACATAGCTTTCGTAATCCCCCCCCGACAGCAGGACCGCGGTCCACCCGCTGTATACGGCGATGAGTGTGGCGAACAGGCCCAGCGTCACGCGTCGACCGAGTCGGTCGGCGATGCGGCCGGAGATCAGCATGCAGGGGATCGCCACGATGGCGCCTATGATCTGAATCAACAGAAACGTGGTGGGGGACTGCTGCGTGTACAACAAGGCCCACGACAGTGTGAACAGTGTGACCAGGTTCAACAGCGCATAACTGGCCATTGGCGCAAACGCCCCCAGCAACACGTACTTGCCTTGACCGGAACCAGCCAACCCGCCGACTTTCGATGGGGCAAGTTCACGCTGCCTGAACTCTTGCCGGTATTCCGGGCTAACGACCAGGCGCAAGCGCGCAAACAACGCCACCACGTTCACGGCGAAAGCGGCGAAGAACGGATAACGCCACCCCCAGCCGAAGAACTCTTCGTACGACAGCGTGGACCACAGATAGGCGAAAAGCGCGGCGGCAACGATAAAACCGATGGGTGCGCCAAGTTGAGGAATGGACGCATACCAGCCACGACTGTCCTTCGGGGCCTTCATGGCCAGCAGCGATGGCAGCCCGTCCCAACTGCCACCCATCGCGAAGCCTTGGCCCACGCGCAGAACGCACAGCGCCACGATGGACGCATAGCCAATGGATGAATAGCTCGGCAGGAACGCCACCCCCACCGTGGAACACCCCAACAGGAACAACGCCGCGGTCAAGGCCGTGGCGCGACCGAAACGCCGCTCTAGGGGCAGGAAGAATAGCGAACCCAGCGGCTGCGCGACAAAGCCGAGCGCGAACACCGCAAAGGAATAGAACATGCCATCCGCCGAATTGGCGAATGGAAAAAAGACACCGGGAAACACCAAGGCGCAGGCGATGCCGAACACGAACACATCGAAGAAGCCGGCGGTGCGTCCGACGACCACGCCGACGGAAATGTCGCCGGGAGTGATGGGGCGGTCGTGGGAGCCGGACTGTGACGGAGCGAGGCCGGATGGCCCCACAGGCTGAGCGTGACTAGTAGAGGACATAGTGTTTCCGATGAACAAACCGCCGTACAAATGGTCCAATCGAGAAATTTCTCGACCCTGGTTCGGCGGATTATTATAAAATAAATAAGATTTGCCATTCATCTTTAAGTTCTCCTCTTTAGTTCTCGCTCTTCTCTTTAGTTCTCGCTCTTAGGTTCTCTCATGCTGGTGAAACGTTTCTGTCGGTTGCTGCTGCTCCCCGTAATGCTTGTTCTTGGGGGCTGCAATCTGGTTCTGCTCAACCCCGACGGTTACGTAGCACGGCAACAAAGCGACATCATGATCAGCACGACGATCATCATCGCGCTGATCATCGTCCCCGTGCTCATCGCCATCGCCATCATCGCGTGGCGATACCGCGCATCAAACACAAAAGCCACGTACGACAGTAAATGGGACCACTCCCCACAGCTCGAACTGCTGGTGTGGGCGGTGCCGTTGCTGATCATCATCGCGGTGGGCGCGGTCAGTTGGACCGGCACCCATCAGCTCGACCCTTACAAACCACTGGACAAGATCGCTGACAACAAGCCCGTGCCCACGAATGCCAAACCACTGGAAGTGGAAGTAGTTTCGCTACAGTGGAAGTGGCTGTTCTTCTATCCGCAGTACGGTATCGCAACCGTGAATGAGCTCGCCGCACCGGTCAACGTGCCGATTCACTTCAAGCTCACGGCTGACACGATGATGGATTCCTTTTTCGTGCCGAACCTGGCGGGACAGATCTACACCATGCCTGGCATGCAAACCGTGCTGCACGGCGTGATCAATAAGCCCGGCGACTACAAGGGTTTTTCCGCCAACTACAGCGGAGCCGGTTTCACCGACATGCGCTTCACCTTTCATGGCCTGAGCCAGAAAGCCTTCAACAACTGGGTGGACAAGGTGCGCGCCAAGGGTCAAACCCTCGATCGCACCACCTACGACAAGCTCAAGCAACCCACCCGCGCCGAACCCATCCACTACTACGCCCATTTCAGTCCCGATCTGTACGAACGCATCCTCAACCGCTGCGTCGACCCTGGTCAGATGTGCATGAACGGCATGATGACCGCAGACGCCATGCCCAGCCGCGGAATGGACACCCACACCCCCGCGCATGACTCGGCAGCAATGCACTGATCGGATTTCCTGGAATGCTTACTATGCCTGATCGTTCTCCCATCCTGAATTTTCTTCTCGGGCGCCTGACGCTCGACTCCTTCCCATTCCTGAGCCCCGATCTCGAAGGCCGCATCGTCCTAGTCACCCTCATCGTGGTGGCGGTCGTCGGCCTGTGCATCCTCGGCCTCGTCACCAAAAAGCGGCTATGGGGATACCTGTGGCACGAATGGTTCACCAGTGTGGACCACAAGAAGCTGGGGATCATGTACATCATCCTCGCCACCGTGATGCTGTTGCGCGGCTTTTCCGACGCCATCATGATGCGTGCGCAACAAGCGGTCGCCTTCGGTCCGCACATGGGCTATCTGCCGCCTGAACACTACGACCAGATCTTCTCGGCGCATGGCTCGATCATGATCTTCTTCGTGGCCATGGCGTATATCGTCGGCCTGATGAATTTCGTGATGCCGCTGCAGATCGGGTCGCGCGATGTCGCTTTCCCGTTTCTGAACAACCTGAGCTTCTGGCTGCTGGTTTCGGGGGTCATACTGTTCATGACTTCGTTGTTCGTGGGGGATTTCTCCACCGCTGGCTGGCTGGGCTACCCCCCGGTGTCCGAGCTTCATCAAAGCCCCGGACCAGGCGTGGACTACTACATCTGGGGCTTGCAGCTATCAGGCATCGGAACGCTGTTGACCGGCATCAATTTCGTCGTCACCGTCATCAAGATGCGCGCGCCGGGCATGACGATGATGAAAATGCCGATCTTCAGCTGGACCACGCTGTGCACCAGCGGCCTGATCATCGTCACCTTCCCGATCCTGACCGCCACGTTGTTCATGCTGTCGCTGGACCGCTATCTGGACATGCATTTCTTCACCAACGGTTTTGGCGGCAACGTCATGCTGTACATCAACCTTATCTGGGTATGGGGTCACCCCGAGGTGTATATCCTGATCCTGCCCATTTTCGGCGTGTACTCTGAGATCGTCGCGACGTTCTCGCGCAAACCGTTGTTCGGTTATTCGTCGATGGTCTACGCCACGATGGCGATCATGATCCTGTCGTACCTGGTGTGGCTGCACCACTTTTTCACGATGGGCTCGGGCGCCGACGTCAATTCGTTTTTCTCGTTGACGACCATGATCATCTCGATCCCAACCGGAGCGAAGATCTTCAACTGGCTATTCACCATGTACCGCGGCCGGGTTCAATACACCGTACCGATGCTCTGGACGATGGGCTTTCTATTCACGTTCACCATCGGCGGCATGACCGGCGTGATGCTGTCAGTGGCACCAGCGGACTTCCTGCTGCACAACAGCCTGTTCCTGATCGCGCACTTCCACAATGTCATCATCGGAGGTGTGGTGTTCGGCATCTTCGCCGCCATCAACTACTGGTTCCCCAAGGCCTTCGGCTTCCGCCTGAATGAGTTCTGGGGCAAGCTGTCGTTCTGGTTCTGGCAGATCGGTTTCTGGGTGGCTTTTGGTCCGTTGTATGTGCTGGGCCTGATGGGTGTGACCCGTCGCCTGAGCCATTTCGACGACCCCAGCCTGCAGATCTGGTTTGTCGTCGCCGCCTTTGGCGCCTTCCTGATCTTGTTGGGCATTCTGGCGTTCATCATCCAGATCTACGTCAGTATCGTCCGCCGCAAGGAATATGCGGTGGGCAACGACCCCTGGGACGGCCGCACACTGGAATGGTCGACCTCCTCGCCGCCGCCCGACTACAACTTCGCGTTCATCCCGCAGGTGCACGAGCGTGACGCCTGGACCGACATGAAGGAGCAAGGCGTGCGTCGCCCACTGGAAGGGTTCAACGACATCCATATGCCGAGCAACACCGGCACAGGCGTCTACATCGGCATATTGGGCACGGCCTTCGGCTTCGCCATGGTCTGGTACATATGGTGGCTGGCCGTCGTGTCGTTCCTGGGCATCATCGTCGTGTCCATCGCCCACACTTTCAATTATCACCGTGACTATCACGTCCCGGCCGAAGAGGTGAACCAGTTCGAG
>DASTNK010000035.1:0-49018 GCA_035720945.1 Burkholderiaceae bacterium | reverse complement strand
CGGGCCGTGCCGCAGCTTCGCCCCCACCTTCGAGGCGGCGTCCGGCCAGCACGATGACATCGTCTTCGCCAAGGTGAACACCGAAGAACAGCAGGAAATCGCCGCGGGCATGGGCATCCGCTCCATCCCCACCCTCATGGTCTTCCGCGAGAAAGTGTTGTTGTTCTCGCAAGCGGGTGCGCTGTCGCCAACGCAACTCAACGAATTGATCACCCAGGTCAAGGCGGTGGACATGGCCAAGGTGCACGAAGAAATCGCCCAGCAAGAGCAGGCGAACGGAGCCAATGCGTCCACCTAGGGAACAGGCGCCGTTGGCAAATTGCCCAGCGGCCCCGATCAACCTCCCCGCATGCCATCACCGTGAGCTGTCCGCCTGCGCCACCCCCTGGCCCCGGCGGACAGCACCTTAAACACCAGCCCCGTCCAATGACCTGAATCCCCGGCGCGTTACAACCCGCGCGAGGCCAAGTAGTCGTCGTAGTTCCCGCGATAATCGACAATGTCGCCATCGGGCATGATCTCGATCACGCGATCAGCGATGCCGGAGACGAACTGCCGGTCGTGCGACACGAACACCAGCGTTCCCGCGTATTTTTCCAACGCGTACTGCAGCGACTCGATGGACTCCATGTCCAGATGGTTGGTGGGCTCGTCCAGCAGCATCACATTGTGGCGCCCCAGCATCAGGCGGCCAAAGCTCATGCGGTTCTTCTCGCCGCCCGACAGCACACGGACTTTCTTGGGAATGTCGTCCGAAGAAAACAGCAAACGGCCCAGCACAGATCGCATGGCCTGATCGTCATCGCCCGGCTTGCGGTAATCGCCCATCCAGTCAAACAGGTTGCTATCCGACTGGAACTGGCCGGAAACGTCCTGGGCCATGTAACCCAGGTCGGCGTTCTCGGCGTATTTCAACGACCCCGAATCGGGTTCCAGGTCGGCTGCCAGCAGGCGCAGCAAGGTCGTCTTGCCAACGCCATTGGCGCCAATGATGGCGATCTTCTGCCCGGCCTCTATCATGGTGGAGAATGGCCGGATCACGGGCTTGTCGAACGCCTTGGAAATGGATTCCGTGGTGATCGCCAGGCGGTGCAGCGCTTTCTCTTGCTCGAAGCGGATATAGGGATTCTGACGCGACGACGGCTTGACCTCGACGGTATCGGCCTTGATGCGGTCGATCTGCTTCAGGCGCGACGTGGCTTGGCGCGACTTGGACTTGTTGGCCGCGAAGCGGCGCACGAAATCCTGCAGATCGGCCACGCGTTCCTTGGCCTTGGCATTGGCGGCCGTGACGCGCTCGCGCGCCTGGGTCGAGGCCAGCATGTAGTCGTCGTAGTTCCCTGGGTACACACGGACTTCGCCATAATCCAGGTCGGCCATGTGCGTGCAGACCTCGTTCAGGAAATGCCGGTCGTGGCTGATGATGATCATCGTGCTCTGATAGCCATTGAGCACGTTCTCGAGCCAGCGGATGGTGTTGATGTCCAGGTTGTTGGTGGGCTCGTCGAGCAACAGGACGTCGGGGTTCGAGAACAACGCCTGGGCCAGCAGAATACGCAGCTTCCAACCCGGCGCGATCTCGCGCATGGGCTGGTTGTGCTGCTCTATGGTGAGCTCGAGCCCCAGCAGCAGTTCGCCCGCGCGGGCTTCAGCCGTATAGCCGCCGTATTCGGCGAAACGCGCCTCCAGGTCGGCCGCGCGCATGTAGTCCTCGTCGGTGGCGTCCGGGTTGGCATAGATGGCGTCGCGGTCAATCATGGCCTGCCACATCTCGTGATGCCCCATCATCACCACGTCGAGAACACGCAAGTCCTCAAACGCGAACTGGTCTTGGCGGAGCTTGCCCAGGCGCACGCCAGGATCCAGCGCCACATTGCCGCTGGAGGGTTCGAGATCGCCACCGATGATTTTCATCAGGGTGGATTTCCCCGAGCCATTGGCGCCGATCAGTCCGTAGCGGTTGCCGCCGCCGAACTTGACGCTGACGTTCTCGAATAAGGGTTTGGGTCCGAATTGAATCGTGAGGTTGGAAGTGGAAATCACTGAGACTGGCCGTGCCGTGGAGCGTTAAAGACAACCTAGCATTTTAGCAAATGCCCTGGCCACACGTATTCGAACCCAAATGCGTCGCTCGGCCCATTCATGAGCCCCCTTCCGTGCGGGGTGGGCGGCGCGCCTTGGCCGCCCCCAATCAGGCGTGTTCGTGCAACACCAGATGGGCCGTGCCCTTTTCCGTGGCGATGCCCACTTTCCTGCCCACCGGCAAGGTGGCCTTGGTGGGAATATGCCCGTAGGGCAGCCCCGTCACCACCGGGACTTTCACTGTGGCCCTGAGCCAGCGCAGCACCGAGGGCATGTCGAACCCATTTTCATGGGGGCCAAGACGATAGTCGGTGAAATGCCCCAGCACGATCGCTTTCTGCCGGTCGAGAATACCGGCATGCCACAAGTGGGCCAAGGCACGCTCGACCCGGAATGGGTGCTCGGCCACATCCTCCAGGAAAAGAATGCCCCCGCGCACTTTGGGCATGTACGGCGTGCC
This sequence comes from Burkholderiaceae bacterium, assembly GCA_035720945.1. Lineage (GTDB taxonomy): Bacteria > Pseudomonadota > Gammaproteobacteria > Burkholderiales > Burkholderiaceae_B > SCQX01. Next base: position 46,476 of record DASTNK010000035.1, on the reverse strand, counting down.
CACCAGCGCCGCAACCATGGCCAGATTGCCACCCCATAGAACGCCGCGGGCATCGACCGGATCGGCATCGGGGGTTTCGAAGCTCAGGATCTCCAGTTGATGATCGAGCAATTCGGTGAACAGCGCCTCGGTCAGGTCATCCACAGTGGCCCCGCCGAAGTCGGCGATGGCCGTCGGCCCAGCCAGGCTTTCCACGCCGGTGCGTGCGAGCAAGGCGAGATTGAAGGCGGTGAAATCGCTCTGGCCGATGAAAGTCTTGCCGCTTTCGGCGACCGCGGGCCAATCGATGAGAGGCAGCAGCCGGCTCAACCCATATCCGCCGCGCGTGGCCATCACGATGGGATGCGGCTGCCGCAACGCGCGTGTGATGCCGGCCAGGCGCTGCTTGTCGGTGCCGGCGAACCGTTCGTGCACGGCGAGCGCCGCCCGATCCACCTTAGTCTTGAATCCCAGGGTGGACAGCCGCTCGCACGCCCGCGCCAGATCGGCGGGGTCGCGCACCTGGCCAGATGGGGAAATCAAGTAGATGCCGCGCGGCGGCTCGGAATGGTCGTGGGAATGAGTCATGAGGGAAAAATTCTTTTGTAGTCAGGAAGACCGCCGGTCGCGGCGATCACGCCACTGCGTACGATACCATTGGATATATTGACATCGGCCCTGGGCAAGGCAAGGATTCAAGGCTGGGCGCCGATACCGCCGCCCCGCCGCGCCCGAAAGAAACGCCTGAGAATGTCTCCGCAGGGTTCGGCCAGCAACCCCCCTTCGACGCGTGTCTGGTGATTCAGCTCGACGACCGCGTGCACACTGAGCACCCCGCCGCAGGCGCCGGTCTTGGGGTCGGCCGCGCCGTACACCACCCGCGCCAGACGGGCGTGCAGCATGGCGCCCATGCACATCACGCAGGGTTCGAGTGTCACGTATAACGTTTTCCCGGGCAGGCGGTAATTACCCATTCGTTGCGCCGCCCGGCGCAACGCGACGATTTCGGCGTGGCCGGTCGGGTCGTGCGCGCCGACCGTGCTGTTGAAGCCCTCGGCGATGCACGCACCGTTTTCATCGGCCACCACGGCGCCCACGGGCACTTCGCCCTGCAGGCTTGCCAGACGCGCCTGTTCAAGCGCGCGCAGCATGTGCTCGGTGTCCTGCGCGGAAAACGCGGGGCTCGCCGCCAGAACCGGAGACTGCGCGGGACCGGACTCAACCACGATACATGCGCGAGTTGATCGCGATGCGGCTGGCCAGGCTGTCGACTGCTTCCTCCAGCCATTGATACAGTTCGGCGTCGTCGCCATACCGGGCCTGGTTCAGATTCGACACCCGCCCCTCCTGGATGAACCCCCAGGCGCGGCTGCGCTTCTCCTTGTGCCGCGGATCCCAGACGCCGAACGCGACACCGCCCGAGCGGCGGATCAGCGAAAAACAAGGGATGTCGGTGTAGCCATCGCCGACGAAAATCATTTGCTCGAACGGGACGCGCAGTTTGTCTTCCGGCACCTTGCGATTGACCTCGAAAGGCTTGTTGCGCGAGGTCGGGCCGATGATGCCCTTCTGGATATGGAACAAATAGCGTGTCTTGTCGGTGAAGCTGACCACGCGTCTGGGAAACTCGATGCCCCCGTCTGGGTCATATTTGAACTCGGACGCCCAGATATCGGTGAACTCGCGCGCGATCGGCGTGCTCCGGACCACGTCGCCGATACCACTGGAGATCAGATAGAACTCCAACTGGATTTGTGGATGCTGGGCCCGCACCGTGGCGCGCAAGCGCTCGAACAAGGTATCCACTCCATCATGCAACGGCAGGTCGCGGCCCCACGCCATCAGGCTCTCGCGGGTGAAACGGCCATAGTTGCCGCTGTTCGACAGGCGGATCATCTGATACAGATAGGCGGGCACGGGATCCCAATCATCCTGGCTCAGCATCGGGCCGACTTCTTCGGTCCAGAACCGTGTGACGTCAACGCCCATTCGCGCCAAGTACCCCGATGTGCTGTCAGGGGCGAGCGTATCGTCGAAATCGAATACCAGGGCTATGACGTCGGACATGGACAACCTCTGGCCGGTGGGTGCCGGCCGGCAACACTGCAAGGACAAGCAGTGATCAGTGTAACCCGATGTTCAGCGCCTTCAATCGGCCAAGAACGGGCGGCAGCGCCGCGGGCAGGTCTTCCGCAATCAGGCCCGGGCCGATCTGTGTGGCGGCCTCCCCATGCAGCCAGACTGCGGCGGACGCGGCCTGGAATGGCGCCATGCCCTGGGCCATCAGACCGCCGATCAGGCCGGCGAGCACGTCGCCCGACCCACCCGTCGCCAGTTCGGGAGGGGCATTGGCATTGACCACGGCGCGGCCGTCAGGCGCGGCCACCACCGTGTCCCACCCTTTCAGCACCACCACCGCGCCACTTTGACGAGCGGCGAAGCGGGCGCGCGCAAGCTTGTCGCCCCGCAACGAAAACAGACGCTCGAACTCGCCTTCGTGGGGAGTCAGCACGCACGGTCCGGCAATGGCATCGGCCAGTACTTCGACTTCGCCGGAAAACACGGTGAGCGCGTCGGCATCGAGCACGACGCCGCGGCCCGTCTCCAGAGCCGACAAGACACATTGCCGCGTCTCGGGGGACGCCCCCGCGCCGGGCCCCAGAACCACCACATTCTTGCGTTTATCGGCAAGCAGCGCCCGGAAACCGTCGGGGCCATGAACCGGCTGCGCCATGACACTGGTGAGCGCCGCCGCGTAAATCGGCCAGACCGAATCCGGCGCGGCCACAGTCACCAGGCCGGCGCCCGCCCGCGCCGCGCCCAAGGCCACCAGACGCGCCGCGCCGGTCTGCACCGCCCCACCCAGCACCAATACGTGCCCACGCCGGTATTTGTGAGTGTCGGGCCGGCACCAGGGGTACTGATCCAGCCATTGCCCCGGGCCATTCTGGAATACACGGGGAGACACCGTGTCAAGCGCCGCCTCGGGAATGCCGATATCGGCCACGGTGAGCACGCCGCACAGTTGCCGCCCGGGCGCGAGCAGATGACCGGGCTTCTTGCGGCAGAAGGTCACGGTTTCGTCGGCCGCGACGGCCACACCGAGCACTTCGCCCGTATCGGCCGATAGGCCGCTGGGAACATCGACCGCGCAAACAGGGATGGCGCTGGCTCCGAGCGCCCGCACCAGGTCGGCAGCCAGCCCGTCCAGCGGACGCGACAATCCTGAACCGAACAGTGCGTCGATCACCAAGCCCGCCCCTTCGAACAGCGAGGGGTCGGCGTCGACTGTTGTCCCGCCCCACTGTTCCGCATGGTGGGCGGCATCACCCGCGAGTCGTGCCAGAGAACCCAGGAGGCCGACGCGCACAGGCCAACCAGCATCGACAAGATGGCGCGCGGCCACGAAACCGTCTCCCCCATTGTTGCCCGGTCCGCAAAGCACCAACACCGGCCGCCTGTTCCAACGCCCGGCAACCCGCCGAGCCACGGCCGCACCTGCGGCCTCCATCAACTCGATGCCGGGCACGCCCGACGCCACGGCTGCCTGGTCCACACGCCGCATCTGCTCCGACGTCAGCAATGCGCCTCCGATTGCAGGCATGGTGGCCTCCTTGCTCGAGAATGAAGGGTTCAATCCTCCGGACGGCCACCAACGGGGGCCGAACAAACATGATACCCCGGCGCGAGATCGGTGAACGTCACGCCGTACCCTGTGGCGCGGGGTGCGGAGCACAGGATCCCGAGCCTTCGGCGCGCGGCCCTTCGGACCTCGATTGCCCCATGCGTACGCGCAGCGGCACCATGCCGCCATCCCGTCCGCCTTCGAACTGCACCACCGAGTGCGGATACGGCATTTCTATGCCGGCGGCATCGAAATGCTTCTTCACCAGCCGGTTGAAGCCGCGCTGAATCATCCACTGCATACCCGGCACCGTCTTGATGAGAACTCGAACCGTGAAACCGCGTTCGGTCAGCGACGTAACACCCGGGATGGAGATGCGCTCCATCACGTGAGGAGCCAGTTCGGAATCCTGCATGAGCTCGTCGAACGCATGCTCCAGATGGGCGATGACGTTGTCCGCATCCTCGCGGTAACCGATGTTGTACTCGCCGTAGTGGTAGCCGAAATCCCGTGTATGGTTGGTGAGCTTGTCCACCGTGGAAAACGGAATCAAGTGATAGCCACCATCCAGCGTGCGCACCACCACGGAACGGATGGTGATCTTCTCTACGGTGCCGAACAGCCCAGCCAGCTCCACCACATCATTCTGGTTCATACCGTTCTCAAGCTGGATGAAGACGCCGGTGATGACGTCCTGCACCAATTTCTGCGCGCCAAAACCGATGGCCAGCCCGACGACGCCAGCGCCGGCAATAAGCGGGCCGATGGCTATGCCTACCTGTGACAACACCACCAGCACGGTAAAAGTGATGATCACGATCAGCGACGCATTACGAAACAAAGAAAGCAGCGTCTTCTCCCTGTCGCTCGGCCTGTGACGACCCGTTCCACCGCTGAGCCGGCTCTCGATGATGCTCGCCACCACCGTCCACACGAAGGCGGCGGCCAGCAGGATGACAGCCACGCGCACAACCGTCGTCAGCACCGCCCGCCCCGACGCAGAGACCATCCACGCAGCCAGATTGAACGCGTGCCAGGCATCGAGCACGACCAGCGCCACCACAAACAGAATGAACAGGCGCAGGGCCCGGAGCGTAGCGGGCACATAGGCGTTGATGCGGTTCTCGAGCATGGGCAGACGGGCACGCATGTCTTCAGAAAGATGGATGCGACGTGACAGCATCGCCGTCAGGATCAGTGACAACAGCACACCCACACCCACCGCGGCCAATGTCTGGATCGTGGCCTGCGCCATGAAGGGCAGCGCATCTTCGGGATTGACCTGGCTGGCGATCAGCAATTCCGTGAAATAGGCGATTCCCAGCACATGCCATATGCGTGCCAGCACCCGCAGCAAGGTGCTCATCAAGGGTGCGGAAAGCTCGGCCGCACGGGCCATCATGCGCTCTCGCAACAGATGGCGGTTGGTCCAGATCACGCGCACCGCATAGACGTAGACGCCCAGCATGATGAGCAGGCCCAGCACCTTGCCGGCCGCGGACAGCAGAAGCGTTTGTGCCACGGGCACCGCGACCAGCAGCCCATACCCCGTGATGCGGATCAGCCGCGCAAGCCAGGCATTCCAGAAACCGGCCACGCCATCGGTCATGCGGATCAGGCGCAAATCCGGGTAGCGTGTGGCGAACACCACCCGAGCCAGCGCACAGGTGGCCTCGACGGCAAGGAAAGCGCTCACGAACACCGCCCCAGGCGCCTGGGCGGAAAGATGGCGTACCACCCCATACAACACGACCCCATATCCCACCGCCGCGGCCAGCAGCACCGTGGCAAGATCGACCAGGAAGCCCAGCGCGATGGCGCCCATCTTGCAATAAAGCTCACGCGGCGCCAATGCACGATGGCCAGTGGTCGCCAGATCCGCACCCAAACGGGACACCCAGTCATCGAGACGGCGATAGGCCCACATCGCGCACGCCCTCAGCACGAACAACGCAATGATTGTGGACGCAATGACGGCCAGTAAACCGGGCACCGTTTCCAGCCCCTTGACGTAGGCGCCGGCGACCCAGCCACGACGGCTGAACATGTCGGCCATGGTTTCCACATTATGGCTAAAGGAAACCGTGAACGACTGCAACGTCGCCGCCATGTCGCCCGCCCCAGCCAGGAACCCAGCCTGCCCGCCAGCGGTTTCGCCCGTTGGCACGGGAGGCGCTTGCTGGCCACTGAGCTTGCCTTCCGATTTCGCGGCCAGCGTACGCAACTGCTTGATCAAGGCATCGCGGGAATCCTTGTTTTCGAGCAGACTGGCTAGTGCGCCGTATGATGGCGCCGCGGATGACCGGGCCGACTGAGCGGATGGCACGGCGGCGCGGGCTGGCTGGATGGCAATGCCCAGCAGCACGGCCAGCAAGCATGCCGCGAACCACCGCGCCATGCCCAGTGCACCCATGCGGCATCGGAATTTATCGGGAATTGTGCAAAACGACACGGGATCGCCTCCTTGCGGCTGGAGGTCCGCGCAGACTGCGAGCGCGTCGCCAAGCCCGGGCGAACCCTGAACATGAACGAGTGCGCCACCATCCTTGACGGTGGCGGGTAGGACAAGGATAACATCACGCTTCGCCACGGCCGTGATACTCTTTTGCGATATTCATCGGGCCGACTCGCCCCCAGACCACACAAAGCCGTCATGCCCGCGATCATCACCATCTCCAATCTCGATAAAACCTACGCCTCGGGCCACCGAGCGCTCAAGAACATCAACCTGGATATCCGGCAAGGCGAAATCTTCGCCCTGCTGGGGCCCAATGGGGCCGGCAAGACCACGCTCATCAGCATCATCTGCGGCCTGGTCAACCCCACCCGTGGCACGGTGTTGGCCGACGGCCACGACATCATCACGGATTATCGCGCGGCACGCGCCCGCATCGGCCTGGTGCCGCAGGAACTCACGACCGACGCGTTCGAAACGGTCTGGAACACGGTCAGCTTCAGCCGCGGGCTTTTCGGCAAGCCCACCAATCCGGCCCACATAGAGAAGGTGCTGCGCGACCTGTCGCTGTGGGAAAAGAAGGACAACAAGCTGCTGACGCTATCCGGTGGCATGAAGCGCCGTGTGCTCATCGCCAAGGCCCTGTCACACGAACCGTCCATTCTGTTCCTCGACGAACCGACCGCGGGGGTGGACGTTTCGCTGCGCAAAGGCATGTGGGACATGGTCCGCTCGCTGCGCGCCACCGGCGTCACGGTCATCCTGACCACGCACTATATCGAGGAAGCGGAAGAAATGGCCGACCGCATCGGCGTCATCGATCACGGCGAAATCGTGCTGGTGGAAGAGAAAGCCACGCTGATGCGCAAGCTGGGCAAGAAGCAACTCATCCTGCGGCTGCAGAAACCCCTTTCACAGATTCCCGACGCGTTGACCTCTTGGCCATTGGCCATCGCTGACGGCGGCGACCTGGTCTACACCTATGATGCCCAGCAGGAACACACCGGCATTCCCGCCCTGCTGGCGGCTGTCGGCGCACAGGGCCTCGCCTTCAAGGATCTGGAAACGTCACAAAGCTCGCTCGAGGACATCTTCGTCGATCTGGTCAAGGAACATGCATGAACCTGGGTGCTGTCAAGGCAATCTATCAATTCGAAATGGCCCGGACCTGGCGCACGCTGATGCAGAGCATCGTCGCGCCGGTGATCTCCACATCACTGTATTTCGTCGTGTTCGGCGCCGCCATAGGCGGACGCATCAACCAGATCGGCGGTGTCAGCTACGGGGCCTTCATCGTGCCGGGCCTGATCATGCTGTCATTGCTCACGCAAAGCATCTCCAACGCGTCGTTCGGCATCTATTTCCCGAAGTTCACCGGCACCATCTACGAGATTCTGTCGGCACCCGTGTCGTACTTCGAGGCGCTGCTGGGATACGTGGGCGCGGCCGCCACCAAATCCGTCATCCTGGGCGTCATCATCCTGGCCACGGCTTGCCTGTTCGTGCCGGTACGCATCGATCATCCAGCGGTGATGATTCTGTTCCTGCTGCTCACCGCCATCACGTTCAGCCTGTTCGGCTTCATCATCGGCATCTGGGCCGATAATTTCGAGAAACTGCAGCTCGTACCGTTGCTGATCGTCACACCGCTGACCTTCCTGGGCGGCAGCTTCTATTCCATCGACATGCTGCCACCGTTCTGGCAGAAGGTCACGTTGTTCAATCCAGTGGTGTACCTCATCAGCGGGTTCCGCTGGAGCTTTTACGGCCTGGCCGACGTCAGCGTGCCGGTCAGCCTGGCGATGACGCTAGTGTTTCTGGCGATATGCCTGGGCATCGTGGCGTGGATCTTTCGGACCGGGTATCGATTGCGGGCGTGAGTCATGCGTCGTCTGGGGCGAACGCCACGCATGATCCATGCACAGACAGGAAAATCTCCGACCCTGACGCCGGCGCGGCCCAGGACGTCATACGCAGGTTCAACTCCAGCAGCCCGTCCACCACCACGCCCAGCAGCACATGGTCGCCATGGAAAGTGCGCTTCGCGACGCGGGCGCGTATGCCGCGCCCTGGTGGCCCCAGCGTGATCTGTTCCGGCCGCAGCATGGCACAGGCCGAACCCGCAGGCATGGCGCGTGACGGATACAACGGCACCGGCCCCACTGGGGTTTCCACATGCCCATCGTTGACCGTGCCATCCAGAAACACCACGGACCCGGTCAAGCGCGCCACCGGTGCGCTGGCCGGGCGCCAATAGACCACGTCGGGCTCGGCACACTGCATGATCCGGCCCTCATGCATCACGGCGATGCGATCCGAGACCGCGAACGCCTCGGCGGGGTCATGGGTGACCAGCACCGTGGTCGTGCCCGTCTTGCGCAGCAACGTGATGACGTCTTCGCACATGCCGCGTCGCAGGTCCAGGTCGAGCGCGTTGAAGGGTTCATCCAGCAGAATCAGCGCCGGCCGGGGTGCCAGCGCCCGCGCCAGCGCCACCCTTTGCTGCTGCCCACCAGACAGTTCATGGGGATAGCGCCGCTCCAATCCGGAAAGACCGGTCAACGCCAGGACTTCGCCCACCCGCGCGCGCCAGTCCGCACGGCCCGACAACCCATAACGCACGTTGCCCTGCACATCCAGGTGCGGGAACAGCGCCCCCTCTTGCGGGACATACCCCACGCCACGACGCTCAGGCGGCACGTGCAGGGTGGGCGCCGCCACCACCCGGTCATCGAGCCGGATAGTGCCGGAATCCACCCAATCGAACCCCGCCAACAAACGCAACAACGTCGTCTTCCCGCAGCCAGAGGGTCCGAGCAGCGCGACCACCGACCCATCGTCGATGTCCAGTGAAACACCATGCAGCACGGTGTTCCCCTCATAGGACTTGTCGACCTGATCGACATGGATACGACTCATTTCGATTCTCCGAATTGCAGGAACCGCTGCGTGAAGAAGTAGACCGGCACAATGGAGATCAGCACCAGCAAGGCGGCGAACGGCGCCGCCGCCGCGTATTCGGCGTCGTAGGTATGCGACCACACCTGCGTCGCCAAGGTCGTGACCCCCGTGGGCGCCAGCATCAGGGTCGCGGTCAGTTCCCGCGCGATCTCGAGCACCATCAACGCCAGCGCCGCGCCGATGCCTGGCGCGATGTTCGGCAACGTGGCGGTAAGGAATGCCGCGAGCGGACGGCGCCCCAGGCCACGCGCAACAATTTCCAGTTGTGGGGACACCAATTCCGCCGACGCGCGCAACGATGACTGGGCTAGAGGCAAATACAAAATGGCGTAGGCCAACAGCAGGACCGCAACGCCCTGATACAGGGCCGGCACGAGGTGAATGGACATGAACACCATGGCCAAGGCCACAACCACGCCGGGCAGCCCGTGGATGATGTACGGCAGACGATCTGCAAGCTGCGCGAGCCAGCCGCGATGGCGCAATGACAGCAGCACCAACGGCACGGCGAACAGACTGGTCACCACCGCGCCCGTGGAAGCCAGCGCCACGGTGCCGCCGATGGCCGGCAGGATCTCGGCATACCCCCGGCCCGCCGAATGGCCCACCGCCAACCAGTAAGCCAGTGTTGCCAGAGGCACGCCGAGCGCGAGCACGACCAGCGCGACGAACCCCGCGAGCGCACCATGGCGCAGCCGGCCAAGACGCACAGTGCTTGCCGCGCGCGCGCTGCCCCGCCCCACCCTCGCCACGCGCGTGCCGGCGCGCAGCCGCATCTCACCGTAGGCCGCCGGCAGGCACAAGGCCATGAGGACAATGGACTGCAGCGCTGCCGAGGAACTATCGAACTGCAGTTGATAGGATTCGAAAATCGCAGTCGTGAAGGTCTGCACGCGCAGCATGGAAAACGCGCCGAATTCCGCCAGCATGTGGGTGAGCACCAGCAACGCGCCGCCGCCCAGCGCCGGGCGCAGTTGCGGCAGCACCGCGCGCAGGAAGCAGCGCCAGGGGCCATCACCCAATGACCGCGCCACGTCTTCGAAACCCGGATCGACGCCGCGCAACCCGGCGGCCACCGGCAAGTACACCAGCGGGTAGCTGGCCAGCGACAGCACCAGAATCGCCCCCGCCATACCCTGGAACATCGGACTGATGGACGACCAGGCGTAGCTGGACACGAACGCGGGCACCGCCAGCGGCACACCCGCCAGAATGCGCCACACACGCCGCCCCGGCAGATCGGTGCGCTCGACGCACCAGGCCACGGCCAGGCCGATCAGGCTGGACAGGATCGTGACGCTGACCGTGATGACCAGCGTGTTGATCAACAGCATCAAGGTGCGCGAACGGAACAGTTCGGTGTGGATGCCGACCACGCCGGCCTGGGTCGCGCGCAATGCCACATAGACCAGCGGCAGGGAAATCAGCGCGGCGGGCACCAGGGCCGACCCCGCGAACCAGATCGAGGGTCCTCCCCGCCGCTGCGAGCCGCTGAAATTCATAGTGGAATCGATCGCTACAGAATCAGGCCAACCCCGCCTCGCGCCGCAAAATCAGCGCATCACCCGCATCGCCGAGATCGGCGGGCGTGATGGGCGGCGGGTCGAGCTCATCGAACGGCTTGACGTCGTACGGCGACTTGATGCCCGGACGCAACGGATACTCCGCCACCGACGCGGCGATGACCGTCTGTCCCTCCGGGCTGACCATATAGGCCATCAGCTTCTGCGCCAGCGCTTGTTTTTTCGAAGTTTTGAGTATGCCGGCGGCGGAGACGGTGATCAACGCGCCAGGGTCCTTGTCGCCGGTGTAGTACAGCGCCGAATGCATGTTCTTGGCTCCCACTTCCTGGGCCACCACGAACCAGTAATAGTTGTTGATGAGCGCGGTGGCGATCTCGCCGCGCTCCACCGCCTTCATCGCCGCCATGTTCCCGTTGTAGACCACGCCGTATTTCTTCAACCCTTCCAACCATTTCAACGCCACCGCACGGCCCTTCAATTGCTCGATCGCGACGATCTGCTCCTGGAAGGCGCCGCTGGTCGGCACGAAGGCGACCTTGCCCTTCCACTTGGCGGTCGCCATGTCGAGCACCGACCTGGGCAGTTCGCTCTCCTTGACCATGTTGGTGTTATAGGCGATGACGCGGCAACGCGCCGTGACCCCGATCCAGTCACCTTTGCGGGACGTGTAACCCGGGCGGACTTGCTTGAGGGTCTTGGGATCCAACTGCGCCAGCAGCCCTTTCTCCGCCAGCTTCACCACGGGCGGGCTCTCCTCGGAATAAAACACGTCGGCAGGAGAATGCGAACCTTCCTCGATGATCTGATTGGCGAGTTGCGAGCTGCTGCCCTTGCGTATGGCAACCTTGATGCCCGTGGATTTGGTGAAAGCGTCGACCAGCGCCGCGGTGGTGTGCGTGTGCTGCCCGTTGTACAACGTGAGCGTCCGCGCTTCGTCGGCCCAGGCGGCGCGCAGGCCGCGTGCGCCCAGCAAGGCGGTGGAACCCACTACGACACCGGTGCGCAACAGTGTTCGGCGATCGAGCTTTTGCATGAATCCAGACTCCGGGAATGAATTGTCCAAAAATAGATAGATGGACAAAGAACTTTTGGAACGATTATTCTATTGCAAATAAGAATCATTGTCCTTACGATGGACTGAAAATGCTCGCCAATGAGCGGCTGCAACAAGGCAGACGCCCCCCATAGACCGCGGATACAAGCAGCGCGGCAATGAAGTCCTTCACGAATTTCTCCTTGGCGCCGGAACTGGCATAGACCTCGGCCTCGGCGCGCAGTTCGGAGTTGGAGCCGAATATCAGATCGGCCCGCGTTCCGATCCATCGGCTGGTGCCCGTCTTGCGGTCCTTGCCTTCATAGGCGTCATCGGCGGCTTGCCTCCACTCGGTGCCTATGTCCAGCAGATTGACGAAGAAGTCATTGCTCAACGTAGCGGGCCGGGTCACGAATACACCACGCTTGTCGCCGCCACGAAAGGTGGATGTCGAGGCCCACGCGGTGACCACCAATTCAGAAACGGTCAGGCCCGGGGCCGCGACCCTCGCTTTCAAGGCGGCGGTGTCCGACGCACTGGGCGCCGGCAGCATGGCTGCGGGCAGCGGGTCTTGCCAGATCGGGTCTTCCTCGGAATTTCCGGACCAAGGTAGCGCGTCTTCGGCCCCATGTCGCGATGGGTCAGCTTGAACCATGCACGAGCGAACGCATCGGCGAATTCGTCCGGGCGTTCGTAATAGCGTCGCGAGATCTTTCGGTAGGCGGGGTCAAAGCGCAGGGACGACAGCGGCGGAACACGAAGCACCAGGGAACTCCCCGTGCGGCACATGAACGGCCCCGAGCCGGAGACTAGCCTCCGTAGGCCCGGAGGAAAAACGCCACCGTGATGCCTGTCGTGAGCAGCAGTGTTCCGCCCCGAATCAGGCCTGCCGGCGCGCGGCGCCCCGCCAAAGCCCCAACATACCCCCCGATCACTGCGGCGACGAGCATGACCAGGGTCTCCGGCCAGCGCACGGCATCCGCACCGATGAAAATGAGTATGGCGATGGTGCGCGCGGCCACCACCATCAGCGTGCGGGGCGCGCTCAGGCTTTTCAAGTCCCGGCTTTCCAGCAAACCCCACACCGCCATCATCATGAGCCCGACCGCGCCGCCGAAATATCCTCCGTAAGCCCCCAGAACGAACTGTATGGCCAACACCGCCGCCGCGCCGATCCGATAGCGCTGGCGCAGCCACTCGCCCAGCCGTTTGCCGAAAGCCAGCGCCAGCAAGGCCAGAAGCATGAGCCATGGCACCAACACATCAAAGACTTTCGTGGGAGTCAGCAGCAACAGGATGGCACCGCCCGCCCCACCGACCACTGTCGCCAGGAAAATGGCGCGCACGGACACCGGGCCGATCGGCCCCAACCCGTCACGATACGCCCACGCACTGGCGGCGCCCCCCGAAAACAGGGCGACCGCGCCTGACGCGCTGGCCTGCACCGACGGGATGCCGACGGCGATCAGCGCCGGCAGGCTCACGAACGAGCCACCCCCGGCCAGGGCATTCATGGCGCCGGCCAGCAGGCCAGCGCCGAAGACGAGTAAAAAGGCGTCCATGCCGGGAATTCTATAGATCCCCGCGCGGCGCCGCCTGGCCGGCGTCGTATCCGAGCCGAGCGGACAACCGCCCGCACACATCCGCCATGATGACCTTGATCTGATCCACGTCGGGCCGATGCTGGCCGTCTATGCGTGCGATATGCGGCACGTTCACGGCCGCGACCACCCGCCCGCCCGGACCGCGGATGGGGAACGCGATGTTGGTGACCCCCTGGATCTGCACGCTGGGCATGGAGGCATAACCGTTGGTCCTAGCCGCATCGAGCAGGGGGAAGAGCTGCCCGGGGTCCATGGCCAATTCGCCCTCGACCCGGACATGGCCACCCAGCATGCGCGCACGCTCGACCTCGTTCTGCGACGCCAGCAGCACGTGCCCGGACGAGGTGTCCACCAACCCCATGGCCACCCCCACTTTCAACCCGAACGACCAGCGTTCCGGGCTGTCGACCTGGGCGATGATCACCACCCGTCCATCCTGGAAGATCGACAGGTGGCAGGACTGGCGCGCGCGCTCCGACAATTCACGCAACAAGGGTAGCGCGACATCGGTCAAAGACCGCAACGACGGTTGGCGGTGCGCGAGCTGGAACATTTTGAGTGTCAATGTGTAGCGATCGCCCGGCCCAGCCTCGATGTAGCCGCGCCGCTGCAGCGTGACCACCATGCGGAACAGCTCACTCGCGTTGCGCCCAAGCGTCTGGCACAGTTCATTGAGCGTGTACCCCTCGCCGCTGACACTCAGCGCCTCGAGGATGTCCAGGCCCTTTTCCAACGCCGGCGCGGCGTAGCGTGTGGTGCCGGCGCTTGCGCCAGGGCCCCCGTTCTTTGCGTCGGAGTCCCCATTCTGTGCGTCGGCCATGCCGCGCGATGCGGAATCGCTCTGTACCGAGGATCCATCGCCAGCCCGAACCAGCTTTGTCGTCGCGGAAACACGTTTCATGAGATGATCCTTTTTGTATGGGAGATGCTCTTTTTGTGTGGTGCGCACGACTCGCCCCCCGACGGAAGGATGAGTTGGTTTGATTGACCACACCCATTCGAATTTGAATATCCGGACCCATCAAGCCGAACACTGGCATTATTACTCATATTTTTCACAAACGAAATATATATTTATATATAAAAATATATTTTCTCGAATTCGACAAAAATTGGTGCGATCATCACCATCCAGAAAGCCTCCAATCTCGCCCACCGGAAAGTTATATTTCCGATGATATAAGGAAAATTCGGGATTGATCAGAGTGGAATACTGGTTTAGGATGCACAACACAGCGTAGAAAATTAAATTTCACGAATAAAACCAGCTTGCTTGTGGCATCCGCCACAGTGCCGGCCCACTCGATTCGATTCCGGAGCACGACATGACGAACCGTCTGACAGGAAAAACCGCGGTGGTTACCGCCGCGGGACAAGGCATTGGCCGGGCGACCGCCGAAGCGTTCGCGGCGGAAGGCGCCCGCGTCATCGCCACCGATATCAACCCGCACACGCTCGCCCACATACAAGACTGCGAAACCCGTGTGCTCGACGTCACCCGCCCCGACCAGATCGCCACGCTGGCGCACGAATTGGGCAGCGTGGACGTTCTCTTCAACTGTGCCGGCTACGTCCACGATGGCAACATCCTTGGCTGCGAACCCGATGCCTGGTCGTTCTCTCTCGAACTGAACGTCACCTCCATGTACCACATGATCCGCGCCTTCCTGCCCGGCATGCTCCAACAGAAACGCGGCTCCATCATCAACATGTCCTCGGCCGCCTCCAGTATCAAGGGCGTGCCCAACCGGTTCGTCTACGGCACCACCAAGGCCGCCGTCATCGGGATGACCAAGGCCATCGCCGCCGACTACGTCTCCCAGGGTGTGCGCTGCAACGCCATCTGCCCGGGCACCATAGAATCCCCGTCACTGCGTGAACGCATCGCCTCGCAGGCCGCCAAATACGGCAAGTCTGAAAAGCAGATTCACGATGATTTCGTCGCGCGCCAACCCATTGGTCGTGTCGGTCGCCCGCAAGAAATCGCGGCGCTGGCCGTGTACCTCGCGTCCGACGAATCCTCCTTCACCACCGGCACGTCGCAAGTCATCGACGGTGGCTGGTCCAACTAACCCGGAACAGGAAAACAGTCTCATGAAACTGCTGCGCCACGGCCCTGTCGGCCAAGAAAAACCCGCCTGCCTGGACGCCCAGGGCAAACTGCGCGATCTTTCGGGCGTCATCCCCGACATTTCAGCTAGCACGCTCGCCCCCGAACAACTCGACGCCCTGCGCGCGGTCGACGTCAACAGCCTGCCCGTCATCACAAATCCCGGCCGTCTCGGCGTGCCCTATGCCGGTGTCGGCAAATTCATCTGCGTGGGCCTGAACTACAGTGATCACGCCGCTGAAACCGGAGCAGCCATCCCCTCTGAACCCATCCTGTTCAACAAGTGGTCCGCCGCCACCGGGCCCAACGACCCCATCGTCATGCCCAAGGGGTCGGTCAAAACCGACTGGGAAGTCGAACTGGGCGTGGTCATCGGCCGCAAGGCCCGCTATGTCGGCGTGGACGAGGCACTGGATTACGTGGCCGGCTACTGTGTCGTCAACGACGTGTCCGAGCGCGAATTCCAGCTCGAGCTCGGCGGCACCTGGGACAAAGGCAAAGGTTGCGACACCTTCGGTCCGGTGGGTCCGTGGCTGGTGACCGCCGATGAAATCCCCGACCCGCAGAAACTGGGCATGTGGCTCGACGTCAGTGGCAAGCGCTTCCAGAACGGGAACACCAGCACCATGATTTTCGGGGTCGCCCATCTGGTCCACTACATCAGCCAATTCACCACGCTCAATCCGGGCGACCTGATCTCCACCGGCACGCCTCCCGGCGTGGGCCTCGGCCAGAAGCCGCCCCTGTACCTCAAGGCGGGCGACGTCGTGCACCTGGGCATCGATGGCCTGGGCGAGCAGCGCCAGACCGTGCACGCCTGGGACGCCAGTCTACTCGACTGACGCCTCGCCCCGACATCAGCGCAACAGGGCTCGCCTTCGCAATGGAGGCGAGCCCTGTTGCATGCCACACACGGGAAACGATGCGGGGTGCGGCCATCCGCATCGACCTTCCTTCCGCACCGCATACAGGGTTCGGTGCTAGCATATGTAGCGCCGGGCGCACCCCCTATCCGTATCATCCGTATCGCGGGTCGGAGACGACATCAGCGTTGCACAGCGCGGCCCAGGGCAATGACAAGATCACTCAGGACGACAAAATGCTGGTTGCGCAAAACGATTATCCGGCCACGTACAAGGCTTTCAAGTGGGAGGTTCCAGAACACTACAACATCGGCGTGGATGCTTGCGACAAGTGGGCGGACGGTTCCGGGCGGTTGGCCCTGATCTACGAAAAGCCCACGGGTGAACAGTCGCGCTATACCTTCGACGACATGAAGCGATTGTCCGATCGGTTCGCGCGCGCGCTGCTGGCGCATGGCGTCAAAAAAGGTGACCGCGTCGGCATTTTCCTGCCGCAGGCGGTGGAAACCGCCATCACGCACCTGGCCATCTACAAGATCGGTGCCATCGCCGTGCCGCTGTTCACTTTGTTCGGCACCGAAGCCCTGCAGTTCCGCCTGGGCAACTCGGGCGCCGCGGCGCTGATCACCCACGCCGAGGGTCGGCGCAAGCTGGCCGAGGTTCGCTCTTCATTGCCCGACCTCGTCACCACGTTCGACATCGACGCCGACTGCGAAGAAGCCGGCTGGCTACCTTTCTGGCCCGAACTCGAAGCCCAGTCCGGCGAACCCTTCACGGCCGATAGCCTGGCCGAGGACCCGGCGGTCATCATCTACACCTCCGGTACCACGGGCAAGCCCAAGGGAGCCCTGCACGCGCATCGCGTGCTGCTGGGGCACCTGCCCGGCGTCGAGATGTCGCACAACTTCTTTCCCAAGAACGCGGCGCTGATGTGGACGCCCGCCGACTGGGCCTGGATCGGAGGCCTGCTCGACGTGCTGCTGCCCTCCTGGCACCATGGCGTACCGGTGCTGGCCCGCCGCTTCGCGAAATTCGACGCTGAAACCGCGTACGACCTGATGTCGCGCCACGGCGTCACCCACACGTTCCTGCCGCCCACCGCACTGAAAATGCTGCGCACGGTGGCCAACCCCGGCGCGCGCTGGCCATTGAAACTGGTATCGGTCGCCAGCGGCGGCGAATCACTGGGGCTTGAGCTCATCGAATGGGGGCGCCGCGATCTTGGCCTGACGATCAACGAGTTCTATGGACAGACGGAATGCAACATGATCGTCTCATCATGCTCGGCGCTGTTCGACCCACTCATCGGCACCATGGGCCGTGCGGTGCCCGGCCATGATCTCGCCATCGTCGACGACCACGGCCATCCCGTGGCGGACGGCACCGAAGGCGACATCGGCGTGCGGGCACCCGATCCGGTCATGTTCCTGAACTACTGGAAGAACCCGGAAGCCACACGCGAAAAATTCGCCGGGCCTTATCTCATCACCGGCGATCGCGGCATACGCGATGCGAACGGCTTCATCCAGTTCGTGGGCCGCAATGATGACGTCATCACCAGCGCGGGATACCGCATCGGTCCAGGGCCCATCGAAGACTGCCTATTGAGCCATCCGGCCGTCAAAATGGCCGCCGTGGTCGGCGTGCCGGACACGCAGCGCACCGAAGTCGTCAAGGCGTTCATCATTCTGAACGACGGCTATTCCCCCAGTGACGATCTGGTGGCCGAGATCCAGGATCACGTGCGCCGCAAGGCAGCGGCCCATGAATATCCGCGTCAGGTCAGTTTCGTGCAGTCGCTGCCCATGACGGCCACGGGCAAGATCATCCGCAAGCAGTTGCGCGCTCAGGGCTGACGGCGCATCTCGGCCCGTATGACCAGGGCCAGGCCGGCGAGCACGCACACGAGACCGAAAAAGGCCGACGCCGCCGGACGTTCACCCACGACGACTATCGCCAGCAGGAAAGCCGTCAGCGGCTCCATGAGCGCCAGCGACACCGCGCTGGCCGCCGCGATGCCGCGCAAGCCCGTGTTGAACAACAGATAGGCGATGCCCGTGGCGGCCACGCCCAGGAAAACAACCACCGCCCACCCACGTCCGGCGATGTCGGGCCCACCCACCCAGGCCCACGCGACCGGCATGGCGATCAAGGCCCCCACGCCGAAGACCACCAGCGTGACCGCGCCGGGATCGTTCCGGCCCACCAGGTGCTTGCTGACCAGGGCATAGATGGCATAGGACAACCCCGACACCAGGCACAGCGTGATACCCGTGGCATCCGCCCGCAAATCCCCGCCACGCCCCAACACCATGAGAATGCCGCCCGCGACGGCCAGCATCGTGCCCAGCCACCATCCGGAGCCTGGCGCCCTGCGGGCGACCACCATTTGCAGGAACCCCGCCCACACCGGCCCGCTGCCCAGCGCCAGCGCCGTGCCCACCGCGACGCCCGTGGCCCGCACACCCGCGAAGAACGCCAGGTTGTAACCCGCCATGCAGGCACCCGCCAGCACAGCCCATAACCACGGTATCCCCAAGAGTTCGCGCGCCAACCGTCGTCCGCCCAGCCTGCCCCCCGCATAGACACAAAAGAACAGCGAGGCGATGCCAAGCCGCAACGCGCCCACCCAATAGGGTGACAACGCGCTGGAGGCGAAACTCTGTGTCGTGCCGGTCGTGCCCCAGAGCACGGCGGCGCACAGCACCAGTATGATTCCTGTTGTCGACGACGATTTCATACCGCCATCGTGACATGACCGCCAGATCCAACTATCGAGAAACTCTCGATCTCGCGGCGGGACTACGTCCCGATCCATGACGGTCTCTCTTCTTCAGGGCGGCGGCGCCCCGCGTTGAAGGCATATCGGACCGTCGCGCGATGACCACGCCTGGCCTACACGACGCCACGGCGGCGCAATGAGCGGGCGCCAACATGGCGGTCCCGGCTAAGCGCAAAAGCCAGCGCACTGGCCGTGCGGTACCCCACCCGCTGCGCCACGGCCTCCAGGTTCGCCCCCCTGGCCAGCGCCTTTTCAGCGGCATCGAGCCGACGGTCGCGCAGGTAGGCGGCTGGTGTGCGCCCGGTGAGTTCGAGCAGGCGCGCGTGGAACCGCTGTGCGCTCAGGAAGAATAGTCCGGCCATACGGGAAACAGGCCAGTCTTCGTGCAACCCCGCATCCAGCGCGGCGTCCAGTCGGGCGAGATCGAGCCCCCGGCGCGACAACACCGTGGGCAGTTCCAGGACGAGCGACAACTGCCTCTGCACGTCGCCGATGTCGGCCAAGGAGGCGCAGACCGCCGTGATGGCGAAGCGCCGCACCCGTTCCAACCCCTTCTGCTCGGGCGTGTCGATAACCAGCATGCGGGTGCCGGGCCGTGCCACGTAGGCATGCGAGGCCCCCGCCGGCACCACCATGCCGCAGGACATGTCCGTGAACAGCGCGCGGCCCGCGATTTCCAGCTCCATGCGCCCGGCCAGCGGCACCATGATCTGCGCATAACCGTGCGCATGCGTGTGCGCCTCGCCATCGTAGGTGCGGATGGAACAGTCCGGACCGGTGAATCCGGAATCGAACGCCGTCATGGCTGGCCGACCGTCCGCACTTCAATGCCTTCCGCCTGCAACGCTGCACGAATGGACTTGGCGAACATCACCGCTCCGGGTTGGTCGCCATGGATACACAAGGTATCGGCCCGCACGGCGATATCGGTGCCCTGCACGGACCTCACTTTACCCTCGCGGATCATGCGCAGCACCTGCGCAATGGACTGCTGGGAATCGACGATCATCGCCTCGGGCCGGGAGCGCGGTGTCAGCGAGCCATCGCCCTGGTAGGTTCGATCGGCGAAGACCTCTTGGGCGACCCGCAGGCCGACTTCATGTGCGGCCTCCACCATGGCGCTGGAAGCCAGCGCGTAGAAGATCAGATCCCGATCCACGTCATGCACGGCCTGCGCCAGCGCGCGGGCAAGATCCTTGTTCCTGGCCGCCATGTTGTACAACGCGCCATGCGCCTTGACGTGATTGAGCCGCGCACCCTGGCTGGCCGCCACGCCAGCCAGCGCGCCGACCTGGACGACGACGATGTCATAGGCGTTCTGGGGCGAGAGATCCATGTTCCGCCGCCCGAACCCGACCAGATCCGGCAGACCCGGATGCGCCCCCAGCGCGACCTTGTGCTCCAGCGCCGCGCACACCGTCTTGCGCATGGTCGCCGGATCACCCGCATGAAAGCCGCAGGCGATGTTGGCCGAGGTCACGAAGGGCAGCACGGCCTCGTCGTGCCCCATTTTCCAGGCGCCAAAGCTCTCGCCCATATCGCAATTGAGGTCGATGGATAGTGTCATGGTGAACCTCCGGATAGAATTCCACTTACGCACGCCAGACGCGCGCCCAGTTCAGCGAAAGCGGCGTCGCGGGCCTTGGCGAGCGCCTGCGCCTGCTCCAGCGAGACCAGGTTGAATCGCACCACCTCGCCTGGCCGGCTCTGCGCCAGCGACGGGAGATCGACCGAGGCGACATAGGCGATCTTGGGATAGCCGCCCATGGTCTGGCGATCGGCCATGATCACGATGGGATCCCCGCCATGGGGCACCTGCACGGCGCCGAAAGCCGTGGCTTCCGACAAGATCTGGGCCGGTTTCTTCACGGCGAGGCCGGGTCCGGCGATGCGATATCCCATGCGATCGGATTGCGGCGAGATACGGAAGCCGGCCGTCACGAAATCATGGACCGACTTCTCGGAGAACAGCCCCCAGTGCGGCCCTTTGACTACGCGCAGCGTGTCACGCCGGACCAGTCCCAGCCGGGCGGACAGGTACAACTGGACTTCCCAAAGCCGGCGCTCGGCCTCCTGAAGGAAATCGGGATCGACCGACAGGGCCGACCTCAATCCGATGACGTCCCCGGGTTGGAGTGCGCGGCCGTCCACCCCTCCCAGGTGTCCCTTCAAGTACGTGCTGCAACTGCGCAATTGGGGTTCGAGGTTGAATCCACCATGCACCGCCAGATAGCCGCGCATGCCGGATTTCCCGCCTGTGAAATCCAGGACCTGCCCCGCACGCACGATGAGCGGCCGATTCTGCGCAAGCGGAAGGCCGTCCACGCGGGCACCCAGGTCCGCCCCGGTCAACGCGACCCCAGCGGGCGCCGTGAATCGCAGTTTCGGCCCCATCAAGGTGATTTCCAACACCGCCGCATCGCCGCCGTTGCCCACCAGGAGATTGGCCAGCCGGTGCGCGCTTTCGTCCATCGGGCCGCAAACCGGCACCCCCAGCTTCTGGAACCCGAGGCGGCCATTGTCCTGGAACAACGACAGAGCCCCCGCCTTGATGACTTCGATGCTCATGAGTGGTCCTGGCGCAGTGTCTCGAACTCGCTGCGGGAAACGGGCGTGAATCGCACGATGTCCCCGGGCAACAGGAACGAGTATGGCGGCTTGCCGGGGTCGAACAACGGCATGGGCATGGCACCGATCACATGCCATCCCCCGGGGCTGGTGTAGGGATAGATCACACTTTGCCTGTTCGCGATGGCGACCGACCCTCCCGGCACGTCGGTGCGGGGCGTGGCGCGGCGGGGCAGATCGAGTTTTCCATGGTGCACGCCGATGTATGGCATGCCGGGCGCGAACCCCAGCGCGAACACGCTGACGCGGTCGGACGTGTGCAGGCTTATGACCTCTTGTTTCGTCAGGTGGCAAGTATCGGACACATACTCCAGGTCCATCGCGAATACATCGTCATAGCAGACGGGCACTCGAATCGTTCGGGGCTCGAACCCGGGCGCCGCCGCCGCGGGTTCGAGCAACGCGAGAACCGCCGCCGCCAATGTCTCGTAGGGGTCCCGTGGAAAAGCCGACGGCTGGTAATGCACGGCCACAGTGGTGAACGATGGCACGACGTCGAACACGCCTGGCAGGTTGGCATGTTCGATCAACTGCGCGGTGGCCAGGCAACGTGCGGAAACCCGCGCGTCGAGCTGCGTTCCATAGCGCAACATGAGGCAGCGGTCGCCCTCGGGTTCGACGACGGGGTCGGATAGAAGCGGCGAAATCATGGATATGCTCGACTGGAGCCCCAAGTTGGAGGTTCGTTGGATGGAATCACCCGAATATCGGCGCCATGCCAACCATGGCTCACCAAAAAACCATCCTCGGAATATTGTACCGATTCGGCCATTCCTGTAATGAGAAAGGCCCAGGCACACGCGGCGGCGTGTACCTGGGCCCGCAGCCGGAGCGGCTATGCCCGGCATCTGGCGTTGTCAGTATATCGCGGCCATAGGCCGCCTATTCACTGACCTTCCAGGAAGCTCTTGAGTTTGTCGGCGCGACTGGGGTGACGCAGCTTGCGCAAGGCCTTGGCTTCGATCTGGCGAATGCGCTCACGCGTCACGTCAAACTGCTTGCCGACCTCCTCCAACGTTTGGTCGGTGCTCATTTCCACACCAAAGCGCATGCGCAGAACCTTGGCTTCGCGTGGCGTGAGTGAATCCAGCACTTCTTTGACCACATCGCGCATGGAGCCGTGCAGGGCGTACTCGGACGGGGAAAGCGTGCCGCTGTCCTCGATGAAATCCCCCAGATGCGAATCGTCGTCGTCGCCGATGGGGGTTTCCATGGAGATGGGCTCCTTGGCGATCTTCAGGATCTTGCGCACCTTGTCTTCCGGCATGTCCATCTTCTGCGCCAAGGTGGCCGGATCGGGTTCCGCACCGGTTTCCTGGAGAATCTGGCGGTTGATGCGATTCATCTTGTTGATGGTCTCGATCATGTGCACCGGAATACGGATGGTGCGCGCCTGATCGGCGATGGAACGCGTGATGGCCTGACGGATCCACCACGTGGCGTAGGTCGAGAACTTGTAGCCGCGGCGATATTCGAACTTGTCGACCGCCTTCATCAACCCGATGTTGCCCTCCTGGATAAGATCCAGGAATTGCAATCCGCGATTGGTGTACTTCTTGGCGATGGAAATGACCAGACGCAGATTGGCCTCGGTCATTTCACGCTTGGCCTTGCGCGCCTTGGCTTCGCCCGTGGCCATGCGCTTGTTCACGTCTTTCAGGTCTTTCAGCGGCAACACGACACTGGCTTGCAGATCGATGAGCTTCTGCTGGATTTCCTGCACCGCCGGTACGTGGCGCTCGAGCGTTTCGGAGTACGGATGGCTGGCCGCGACCTCTTCGAGCACCCAGTTCAGGTTGGTTTCGTTACCCGGGAAAACCTTGATGAAATAGGCTCGCGGCATACCGGCGCGGTCGACGCAGGTATGCAGGACTTCACGTTCGAACTTGCGCACTTCGGCCACCTGCGCCCGCAGCGTGTCGGCAAGCCGCTCGACCATCTTCGCGGTGAAGCGAATGCCCATGAGTTCGTCGAGAATCTCCTGCTGCGACTGCACGTAGGCGTCGGAGCAGTATCCTTCGGTTTCGAAGGCCTTGCGCATTTTCTCGAACCACTGGCCGATGAGCTCGAACTTGCGCAGTGAATTGACACGCAGATTCTCGAGTTGCTTGCTGCTCATGCCGCCGGCGGGCCCATCTTCGTTTTCGTCACTGTCGGAAGACACCCCGGCGCCGGCGTATTCCTCGCCCTCTTCGTCGATGAGACCATCGACGATCTCGTCGATCTGGGCGGTTCCTTCGCGCACACGCTGGACATGCGCCAGGATTTCATTGACCGTCGTCGGGCAGGCCGCGATGGCCATGACCATGTGCTTGAGCCCGTCTTCGATGCGCTTGGCGATTTCGATCTCGCCTTCGCGCGTGAGCAGTTCGACCGTGCCCATCTCGCGCATGTACATACGCACCGGATCGGTGGTGCGGCCGAAGTCGGAGTCGACGGTGGTCAGGGCTGCCTCGGCCTCGTCTTCGACGTCGTCGTCGCTGCTGGCGACCGGCGCGTTGTCGCTCATCAGCAACGTTTCGGCGTCGGGCGCCTGGTCGTAGACCGAGATACCCATGTCGCTGAACGTGCTGATGATGCCGTCGATGGCCTCGGCGTCGACCAGGTCGTCGGGCAGGTGATCGTTGATTTCACCATAGGTGAGATAGCCCCGCTCCTTACCCAGCTTGATCAGGACTTTCAGGCGGTTGCGGCGCGCCTCTTGCTCTTCCGGCGTCATTTGGCTGCGGGCCGGGACGTCTTTGTCGCCCTTGCCGCGTTTGCCTCCGCGCTTGGGCAGCGGTTTGAGTTCTGGGATGACTTCGGGTTCGACATCGTCGTCGCTGAAGTTCGCCGCATCGTTGTTGGCGTTCTTGGCCGGGCGACCGGGGCGGCGGCCGCTGGGCACGGGACGGGATGCGGCCTTGGCCGCGCCCTTGCCGGCCTTCTTCGCGTCAGCGCCCTCGGGCTTGCGGGCCGCCTTCGTGGCCGCGGGTTTCCCGGCCTTGGACTCCCCTGCCGTGGCCGTCGTCTTGTCGACGGAGCGGGACGCCGCCGCGACCTTCTTCTTGTCGTCGTCGGTGTTCTTTGTTGCTTTGGAGTTCTTACCAGTGGCTTGGGTCATAGTCGCTTCCATAGGCTCAACAGCACCCGGCGGCTCAAGGGCCGGCAGGTGCCGTCGGGCAGAAATCGTTCATCACAGACTGGTGGCATGTACAAGTGTCGCACTGGACGCATCGCTCGTCGGTTCGTAATCCCTGGCTTTGGCTGCCGCTTTGGCTGCACATCAGGGCAAAAAGAGCCGATGGGTCTGGGGCCCACTGCACATTCCGTCAAAATCACAAGCCATTCAATAGCTTGCGTAAACTAATCATTTTACAGTAGTCAACGTAAAGACGCACCCGACAGCAGTGCGATGCGGCGCGTCAACTCTTGATAGCGCCGGCGCGCGGCGTCATCCTTCAGCCCGGTCTCGATCAGCCGGGACTGTTCGGCCTTGACCGCGTCGAGCTCAATGCGGGCAAGCGCATCGTTCCATTCGGCATCCGGGTCGGGCAAATCGTCCTGCGCCAGGAGCTCCGCCGACAGGGACAACAAGACCTCTTCGAGATCGGAGCCGGGCTCGGCGGCCTGCAGCAAGGCACCAACATGGCGCGAGCCGCTGCCGTTGATCAGCGCTATCAGGTCCCGCACAAGTACAAGATGGGGGCTGCGGCAGACAATTTCAAGCTGTTGATCACCCAGCGAGGCCACCAGCCCTGGGTGAGCCACCAGCAGGCGCAGCAGGCGTTTCGCCATGGGCGTCACCATCCGGGCCGGCGCGCGTCTTGGCCGACGCGTGCGGGAGGTGGAGATGGCGCCCATGGGGAAGACATCCGGCGGGAAGTCGTCCACCGGAGAAGAATCCGCGAAGAACCCTTCAGGCTCGTCCTGCGACACGGCCTGGCCCGACCGTATCGGCCTGGATGAGGCTGCCTGGCCGCCGGAAGACGGCGAATCGCCGGGCGTGGCCGGTATCGCATCGAGCATCGACGACAGTTCCTCTGGCGTGAGCCGCACCAGGCGCGCGAACTCGCGTTCTATTTGTAACCGCAATGCTCCCTGCGGCAATTGCGCCAGCAGCGGCTTCGCCTCGTGCACACACGCGGCCCGCCCCTCGGCCTCATCCATCTGGTGGCGCGAAGCCAGCTCGTCGAGCAGGAATCGCGATAAAGGCGCGGCTTCACTGACCGTGGCGCGAAACGCCTCTTGGCCGAACGCTTGTATGTACGAGTCTGGATCATGCTCCGGCGGCAGGAACAGGAACCGCACCGAAATGTCATCGCGCAGCGATGACAGGCATTGTTGCAGGGCGCGCCACGCGGCGCGGCGCCCGGCCTGGTCCCCATCGAAACTGAAGATGATGCGGTCGCTCGCGCGCAGCAGCTTCTGCACATGCATGGCGGTGGTCGCGGTGCCCAGCGTGGCCACCGCGTTCTCGACGCCCTGATGCGCGAGGCTGACCACGTCCATGTAACCTTCCACCACCAGGACGTGCCCCTCGCTGCGAATGGCCGCGCGCGCCTCCCATAAGCCGTAAAGCTCTTGGCCCTTGGAGAACAGGGATGTTTCCGGTGAATTCAGGTATTTGGGCTCGCCCTTGCCGATGATCCGGCCGCCGAAGCCAATCAGCCGGCCACGCGCGTCCCGGATGGGAAACATGATCCGTTCCCGGAACCGGTCGTAACGGCGGCCATCCTCGGATTCAATGACCAGCCCCGATTCCACCAGGGTCGGGTCTTCGTAATGCTCGAATACCTTTGCCAGGCCGCGCCTGTCGGTGCCGGACCAACCCAGGCCGAAACGCGCCGCGGTCTGGCCGGACAGCCCCCGCTTCTTCAGATACCCGATGGCAGCCGCCGAGGCCTTGAGTTCGTTCAGGTAATGCGTCTGCGCCTGCTCCAACGCTTTCTGGTGGCGTGACGCCTCTTCCTTGCGCTGGCGCGATGCCGCCTGCTGCCTGGGGCTGCGCGCCTCTTCGGGAACCGTCATGCCGACGGTGGCCGCGAGCGCCCTCACCGCCTCCGGGAAGCTGGCACCGGTGTGCTCAATAAGGAAGGAAATGGCTGTGCCGTGCGCACCACACCCAAAGCAATGATAGAACTGCTTTGTGGGGCTAACGGTAAATGATGGGCTTTTTTCGTTATGGAACGGGCAAAGGCCAAGCAAATTGACCCCTGCCTTGCGTAACGGCACATACCGCCCGACTACGTCGGTGACATCGACCCGGGCAAGTAGATCCTGGACAAAAGAGTCAGGGATCAATACAGGCGCGGAGGCAATTGCTGGCTGCGAATACGCTTGTAGTGGCGCTTGACGGCCGCGGCATGCTTGCGCTTGCGTTCAGCCGTGGGCTTTTCATAGAATTCGCGCGAGCGCAGTTCAGTCAGCAGACCGTTTTTCTCGATGGTGCGCTTGAAGCGGCGAAGCGCGGCTTCAAAGGGCTCGTTTTCTTTCAGACGGACAATAGGCATGTAGTATCCAAAAAGCCAGATTAGGCCAACCCAAATGGGCCAACAAAGTAAGCGAAATAAAACAGTAACTCTAGATTTTAGCATGAAACACCTACCGCAAGCGGCAGGCGCGACACATCCCGGCAAACACAATCCCACCGCTAGCCGCGGACCCCTTTCCGCACCCAGGCCTCGAGTTGATGCGGCCGGAGGCTGTCGTAGTCTTCGAAGGGCTGATGGATCCAGGGATTGGTGGGCAGCTTTTCCACGAAATAATCAGGATGCACCTGGGCGTGCCCTTTCCACCACAATACGGCGCTGCGCATCTCGGAGATGGCGGGAAACTGGGACAGCAGATGTTGATGCACGCGATTGAACGTCAGACCCGTGTCGACCATATCGTCGACCATCAGGACCCGGCCATCGAGGGTGCCCCGGGTAATGGTGATGAACTGGGCGATATCGAGCTGGCCCTGCAATGTGCCGGCCGCTTCGCGGTAACTGCTGGTGGCCAGGATTCCGAGCGGGACATCGAAAATGCGCGACATCACATCACCGACACGCATGCCCCCGCGCGCCAGGCAAAGTATTTTGTCGAACTGCCAACCGGATTCGTGCACGTTCGAGGCCAGGCGTTCGATCAGGCTGTGATAGTCGTCCCAACTAACCCAGAGGTCCCGGTCGGTGCTCTGCGGCAGGCTCATGCGATAGGCTCCTTCGACAATATGAACGCGGTAAAGAATACGAATACGGCCCCACCCAGGCTGGAACAAACACTTGTCGCCCCATCAGGGGGCGTTGGAAAAATGTTACAGCCAGGGGGATTGGTTCGTAATAGTAAACCCCGCAAGCCTCGGCGCAAAGACCAAGAGGCGAAATCCGGCCGGATTTCGCCGTTTTCACCGAAAACCCATGGATTGGACGCAACACCCGGGGTGTCACACCCCACCCTGCCTATCCGTTGAAGGGATGGTGCAACACGATGGTTTCGAGGCGATCCGGTCCCGTGGACACCATGTCGATGGGCACCTCGCAGACGTCGGAGATGCGTTCGAGGTAGCGGCGGGCGTTCACAGGCAGCTTGTCGTATTCGGTGATACCCACCGTTGACTCGGGCCACCCGGCCATTTCCTCCAGGACGGGTTCAGCCTCGGCGGCGGCGTGCGCGCCATAGGGCAGAACGTCGAGGAACTGGCCTTTGTAGCGATAGCCCACGCCGATTTTGATTTCTTCGACGCCGTCCAGCACGTCGAGCTTGGTGATGCACAGCCCCGAGATACCGTTGATGGCCACGGAACGCTTCATGGCAGCCCCGTCGAACCAACCGCAACGGCGCGGGCGACCGGTTACCGAACCGAACTCCTTGCCGACCGTGGCCAGGCGGGCACCGGTATCATCCAGGAGCTCGGTGGGGAACGGCCCAGAGCCAACACGCGTGGTGTACGCCTTGGCGATACCGAGCACGTAATGCAGCGATTGCGGCCCCACGCCGGCGCCGGCGGCTGCGGCACCGGCAACGCAGTTGCTGCTGGTGACATACGGATACGTGCCGTGATCCACATCGAGCAACGCCCCCTGGGCGCCTTCGAACAGGAGATTGTGGCCCGCTTTCTGGGCAATGCTCAGATTGTTCGAGACATCGGCCACCATGGGCTCGATACGGGGCGCCAACGCCATGACCTTATCGCGCACCTCGGTGGCGCTGAGGGCCTTCCCACCCAGGTAGTTGGTCAGCACGAAGTTGTGATAGTCCAGCACCTCGGCCAGTTTTTCATCGAAAATCGCGGGATCGTAGAGATCCTGCAGGCGCAGCGCCCGGCGCGCGACCTTGTCTTCGTAGGCCGGCCCGATGCCCCGGCCGGTCGTCCCGATCTTGCCGGGGCCTTTGCGCGCCTCGCGCGCCTGATCGAGCGCCACGTGATACGGCAGAATCAGCGGGCAGGCGGGCGAGATCTGCAGGCGGGAGCGCACTTCGAGCCCCGCCTGCTCGAGTTCGGCGATTTCGGTCAACAGCGCCTCGGGCGACAAGACGACCCCATTCCCGATATAGCAGGTCACATTGGGGTGCATGATGCCCGATGGAATCAACCGAAGAATGGTTTTCTTACCGTTGATCCACAAGGTGTGGCCGGCGTTGTGGCCACCCTGGAAACGAACGACGCCCTGTGCCGATTCGGCCAGCCAGTCGACGATCTTGCCTTTGCCTTCGTCACCCCACTGGGTGCCGATGATTACAATGTTCTTGCTCATGTCGCATATCGAAAAGCATCGGCCCCGGTACAGCGGGCCAATAGGATTAAAGATCAGGCGATGCACCGCATGCCACGCGGTTATTCGATCGCCCTTGTTCTCCACACACCGTCTTCGACGACCAATTCACGATCGACGCTGAACTCATCCATCTGGTACGCCTGGCCAGGCAGAGCCTGCACGACGACCTCGCCGGCGCCACGCAAGGCGCGCACCGCCTCCAGCAGATCGGGCGCCGTACCCCACGGGGCCCGGATCGCGCGGGACAACGGCGCCGTGGGCAGGCCGGCCGACAATTTACGCAAATCAAGACTGAACCCGGTGGCCGGGCGTGCCCGGCCAAACGCCTTACCCATGCCATCGTAGCGCCCGCCTTTCACAAGCGCGTCGTGCCAGCCCTGGGCGTACACGGAAAACACCACGCCCGAATGATACCCATAGCCACTGCCCAGATCGGCCAGATCGACACTGAACTCGTGATGCGGCAGCGCCGCGACCAACGTGCGCAAATCGCCCAGGGCCGCGCGCAAAGTCGGCAACGGCGGCAGCACCCGCCATGCCTCGTCGAGGACTTCGGTCCCCCCGTAGAGAGAGGTCAGTGCGCACAGTGCATCGAGGCTATCGGCGCGAAGCCCGGGCAACCGCTGGCCGAGTTCGACCAGCCCGGGGCGATCTTTGGCGCACAACAGCTGGAAAACATCTTCTTCCACGCCCTCGAGCGCCGGATCGGCGCGCACAATGGCATGCACGATACCTGGATGATTCAAGTCGAGCCGGGCATGCCCGATGCCGGCACGGCCCACGCTTTCCAGCGCAAGCTGGATGATTTCGATATCGGCCTCGACCCCGGCATGGCCAAACAGCTCGGCGCCGATCTGCAGCAACTCGCGCTCGGACAGCAAGCCGGCCGGGCGGGCGTGCAGCACCGAACCACAATAGCAAAGCCGTGCCACCCCCTCCCGATTGAGCAGGTGCGCGTCGATGCGCGAAACCTGGGGGGTCATGTCGGCCCGGACGCCAAGGGTGCGGCCCGAAAGCTGATCGACCAGCTTGCAGGTGCGCAGGTTCAGGTCATGGCCAGCGCCAGACAGCAGGGAATCCAGGTATTCGGCCAGGGGCGGCGCAACCAGCTCGTAGCCGTACGTACGGTACAAGTCGAGCAATTCGCGTCGCAATTCCTCGATGCGGCGCGCCTCGGCGGGCAGCACATCAGCCAGGTTTTCAGGCAACAGCCAGTTGGACATCTTGGCGATCCGGACAAGACCAATGAATAGAGGTCGACAGGTTTGATGAACAAGAAAAAAGCGACTTGGGGCGTAAGCCCGCCAAGTCGCTTGCGAAGGCGGTGTCGTGCGTCGCGAAACCCGCTAAAGCCACAACCCGGCACGAGCCGGGTCGTGACGGGCGCATGACCCATCTAAAAACTTACAAAGTAGTATAGCCGATTTATTCCGTTACGCCATTTTGCGGGTGGATAAATGCGACAACCACCTCAATGGGCCGCGCCGGCCTTGAGCGCTCCGCCCCCTGTCGCGCCGCCCGTGGATGAGTTCCAGAACCGGAAGAACTCCGATTTCGGGCTCAGCACCAACAGGTCGGTGGGCTTGGAGAACGCGTCGCGATAGGCCAGCAGACTTTTGTAGAAGCTGTAGAACTTCGGATCCTTGGAATACGCCTTGGCATAAATGGAGGACGCGTCGGCATCGCCCTCGCCCTTGATGGTCTGGGCCTTGGCATAAGCCTTGGCCAGGATTTCCTGGCGTTGGCGGTCAGCCTCGGCACGGATTTTCTCGCTGTCGGCGGCACCGGTGGCACGCAGGCGGTTGGCTTCCTGCTTGCGTTCTGCCTCCATGCGGCGATAGACGGATTCCGAAATCTCAGGCGCGAACTCGATGCGGCGCAGGCGCACATCGACCACATCCACCCCCAGCGGCTTGGCGCGCCTCTGAACCGCCCCAAGCACTTCTTTCAAGATGGCGTCGCGCTGATTGGCGATCACGTCCTTGACGGTACGCACGTTGACCGAGGCGTTCAAGGCGTCACGAATCTGCGCCTGCAGGCGTTCCTGCGCGGCACGGGTGTTGGAGCCGAACGTCACGTAGAACAGGCGCGGATTGGAGATGCGCCACTTCACGAAGGAATCGATCAGCAGGTTCTTTTTCTCGGACGTCTGGATGCGTTCGGGCTGATTGGTCTCGATGGTCTGCAGACGCTTGTCGAGCAGCACCACGTTTTCGAAAGGAGGCGGTAATTTGAAATACAGCCCTGGCTCGGTGATGGTCTTGCGCACCTCACCGAGCGAAAACACCAACGCATCGTCGCGCTCACCGACCGTGAACACGCACGACGACAGAATTCCGACAAGAACGATCAGTCCGATCAGGGCGGGGAAAAAACGTTGCATGGTAGCCCCTTTCATCAATGCGAGAATCGGTCCAGCGACAGCGTGTCCCGCAAGGAATCGGGAACGCTGGGCAGCGATGAATCATGGCGCGCCGTGTCGGAGGCGGATTTCCGCGAGCCCTTGCTGGGCGAGGCCGAGGACCCTGACGAGGACGTCGAGGAAGCATCCGTCGCCACGGCGGAAGCGGCGGCGGATTGCGTCGCGGCCTCGTTGGCGGCTTCTTTCATGAGCCGATCCAGCGGTAGATAAAGCAGGTTGTTCGACGCGTTGGCGTCGATCATCACCTTGCTGGTGTGCTGGAAAATGTCCTGCATGGTCGACAGATACAGGCGCTCACGCGTGATCTCGGGGGCCTTGGCGTATTCGGACTGGATGCTGAGGAAACGCGCGGTGTTGCCTTGGGCGTCGCCGATGACCTTGGCCTTGTAACCTTCCGCCTGCTGGATCATCCGCGCGGCCTCGCCGTCAGCCTCGGGAATGACCTTCTTGGCGTAGGCCGTCCCCTCGTTGACCTGGCGCTCGCGGTCTTGGCCGGCCTTGACCGCGTCATCGAACGCCGCCTGCACCTGCTCCGGTGGCTGGACGTTCTGGATGGCCACGGTGCTGACCTCGATACCGGTCTGGTATTCGTCCAGCAGGCTCTGGATACGCTTCTGCACGGCGGCGGCCACCTCGGCACGCCCCGAATACAGGATGTGATCCATCGGTTTCTTGCCGACCACCTCACGCATGGCGGTCTCGGCCGCCTGGCGCACGGCTTCGTCGGGATGGCTGGTGCGGAACAGGTAGTCGGGCGCACCGCCTGGCTTCAGGCGATACTGCACGACGAACTGCACGTCGACGATGTTCTCGTCATTGGTGAGCATGAGCGCTTCCGGCAGAACCTTGTTGGTCGCACCCCCTCGAAAGCCGATCTCGAATGTGCGCAGTCTGGATATATTGACCATCTGCGAGTCTTCAATTGGATACGGCAGACGCCACTGCAAACCCGGAGGCAGCGTCTTGGTGTACTTGCCGAAACGGGTGACCACGGCCACCTGCCCTTCCTGCACAATGAGAAAGCCGCTCGCCAGCCACAACACGATGATGACGAGAATGACCAGGGCCGCAAGCTTGGGCGACCCCTTGGGCAGCATGACCGGCGTGCCGCCGCCCCCGTTACCGCCAAAGCCACCGCCGCGGCGTGGTTTGCGTCCGAACAGGGAACCCAGGCGGTTGTTGAAGTCACGCCAGACCTCGTCGAGATCGGGTGGGCCATCACCCTTGCCAGGACGACGGGGCGGCTCGGAGCCACCGTTGTTGCCATCACCACGTCCCCAACCGGGATCGTTCAAATTAAACATGTTCGATAGAAGACGCATTATTTCCCGCGATTCGACCTGACTCGACAATCGCCCCACGCAAGCCGTCCAGGCCATCGCGTTCCAGGGCGCTTACAAAGACTCGCACAATGGTACCATGTTCATCCCGCTCGACCCGAGGCGCATAGCCCGCCATATCGATCTTGTTATAGACCCGTATGCAAGGGGTTTCGCCCGCCCCGATTTCGGCCAGCACTTTGTCCACTTCAGCGATCTGTTCATCGCGCTGTGGGCTCGCCGCATCCACCACATGCAGCAGCAGATCGGCGTGGATGGTTTCTTCAAGTGTGGCCCGGAAGGCGGCGATCAGGGTGGGCGGCAGGTCGCGGATGAACCCCACGGTATCGGAAACCACCACCTGCCCAGCGCCATCGATCCACAGCCGTCGCGTGGTGGTGTCCAGCGTCGCGAACAACTGGTCGGCCGCGTAGGCACCCGCCCGGGTCAGCGCATTGAACAGCGTTGATTTTCCCGCATTGGTATAACCCACCAGGGATACCGACAACGTCGTGCCGCGCGCCCGGGCCCGGCGCTGCGTGACGCGCTGACGCTGCACACGCTCGAGCTGCGTCCGCAGCCCACGCACCTTGTCGATGATGATGCGCCGATCCATTTCCAGTTGCGACTCACCCGGCCCTCCCCGGGCCCCGATACCGCCACGCTGGCGTTCGAGATGGCTCCACATGCGGGTGAGACGGCTGGACAGGTATTGCAGACGGGCGAGCTCCACCTGCAGCTTGCCCTCGCGGCTCTTGGCCCGCAGGGCGAAGATATCCAGGATCAGCCCAACCCGGTCGATCACCGCCCGCTTGAACTCACGCTCGAGGTTGCGCTGTTGCGCCGGGGTCAGCGGCTGGTCGAACAACACCGCGTCGACCTGAGCGTCATCGGCCAACAGAATAGCCTCTTGCAGTTTTCCGGACCCGATGAAGTAGGTGGCGTCGGGACGCTGGCGGCGCACGCTCAGGCAATGCGCAACCTCAGCCCCGGAGCCGCGTGCCAGCATGGCGAACTCCTCGGAGTGCGCCTGGAAGTCGGGGCTGCCCAGATCCACGCTGATGATCAGCACTTTCATGCGGATGCAACCCTGCCCACCGAACCGCTGTCGAAGAACGGGCCCATGAATGAATCACCCGCCGGCGCAACGCACGCGGCGGGTGATATCGGTGGAACGAACCGGTTGCTCACTCGGCGGAGTCATCCGCCTGGAAATTGACCGGACGGGCAGGAACGACGGTGGAAATCGCGTGCTTGTAAACCATTTGGGTAACGGTATTGCGCAACAAGACGACATATTGATCGAAAGATTCAACCTGGCCCTGCAACTTGATCCCATTCACCAGATATATTGACACGGGCACGTGATCCTTGCGCAGTGCGTTCAGAAACGGATCTTGTAATGTTTGCCCTTTATTGCTCATTGGCTAGGCTCCAGTGTGTTGTTTTTTGATAAACGACTTGGTGAAGTCGTACTTTACAGGGTTTTCCCTCAATGCGCCAACGCGCGCCCTGGTGTGCCGCTTGGTTGATTCGCGCATACAAACACGGATTGACCAAACAGCGCATCCAGGTCGTTGGGCTCGTCAGGGCGTACCCAGAAACGCGGCCAGAACTCTACATAGACGGTCGCAATCGCCGGGAGTTCCCACGGTGATGCGCAGAAATTGCTCGATCCGTGGAAGCCGGAAATGACGCACCAGGATATGCTTGTCGCGCAAGGCCTGGCTGATGTCCTGGGCGGCATGGGCCGGATGCCGGGCGAAGATGAAATTCGTGCGGGACGGCAGCACCTCGAAACCCATGCCGGACAGCCGTCGCGCGAGGTCATCGCGCGCGGCGATGACCTTTTCGCGCGTCGCGTCGAAATAGGCCGTGTCCTGGATCGCGGCCACGGCGCCCGCCTGGGCCAGGGTGTCGAGCGGGTAGGAGTTGAAGCTATCCTTGACCCGGGTCAGCGCCTCGATGATGGGCGCCCCGGCCAGGGCGAATCCGACACGCAACCCCGCGAGAGAGCGCGATTTGGACAGCGTGTGGATAACGACCAGATTGGGGTGGCGGGCCAACAGGGGGATGGCCGATTCCGCGCCGAAATCCACGTAGGCCTCATCGACAGCCACCGGGCAATCCGGATTCGCCAGCAGAATGCGTTCGATGTCGTCCACCGAAAGCGCGATGCCGGTGGGCGCGTTCGGATTGGCGAAGATGATTCCGGCCGGCACCGTTGCGCGCGGCCGCAGATAATCGTCCACCCGGATCGAGAAATCCTCGGCCAGCGGGATGAGTTCCGGCTCGATGTCGTACAGCCGGCAATACGTCCGATAGAAGCTGTACGAGATGTCGGGCATGACCAATGCCCGCCCCGGTTTGCGGAACAACGCGTCGAACACGTGGGCCAGAACTTCATCCGAACCGTTCCCCAGGAACACTTGTTCCGGCGCAAGGCCATGCAGATCGGCGATGGCCGCGCGCAGCGCGGCGGCGGAATAGTCGGGGTAGAGTTTGAGCCGGTCTCCGACCGCCGCCTGAATGGCCTCGATGACGCGTGGCGACGGCCCGTACGGATTCTCGTTGGTGTTGAGCTTGAGCAGATCGACGATGGGTTGACCCTTGGGCTGTTCGCCGGGGGTGTACGGTGTGAGACCGGCGACCTGGTCGCTCCAGAACTGATTCACGCGGACTCCTGCACGTAGGGATTGCGGGTCGATTTGAACTCGATGCGCAGGGGCGTTCCGTCAAGCTTGAACACCTGACGGAACCGGGATTCGAGATAACGTTTGTACGAATCCGAAATCGCATCCAGCGCGTTTCCGTGAATGATGATGAGTGGGGGGTTCTGCCCGCCCTGATGCGCGTAACGCATCTTCGGCCGGAAGATCCCCTTGCGCGGCGGCGGCTGCTGCTCGACCGCGGCCTGCAGGGTGCGCGTGAGCTTCGGTGTGGGCATTTTCAGGAACGCGGCCGCGTGTGCCACACCTACCGAGCGGATCAGGTCGTTGATGCCCTTGGCTTTCAGTGCCGAGATCGTGTGATGCTTGGCGAACGACAGGAAGTGCAGCTTGCGGTCGAAATCACGGCGCACCCGCTCGCGTTCTTCGGCATCGAGGCCATCCCACTTGTTGATCGCCACGACCAGCGCGCGGCCGGATTCGACAATGAAGCCGGCGATATGGGCGTCCTGATCGGAGATCTCGGCGCGCGCGTCCACCATAAGCACCACCACGTTGCACGCCTCGATGGCCTGCAAGGTCTTGATCACCGAGAATTTCTCGACAGCCTCGAAGACCTTTCCCCGGCGGCGCAGGCCGGCCGTATCGATCAAGGTGTAGGCCACCCCCGCCCGTTCGAATTCAATCTCGATGGCGTCGCGCGTGGTGCCGGGCAGGTCGAAGGCGATGACGCGCTCTTCACCGAGCAGGGTGTTGATGAGGGTGGACTTGCCGACGTTGGGTCGGCCCACGATGGCCAGCTTGATGCGATGGCGCACCGAGTCATCAGTGGAGTCGCCCGGCCCTTCACCCTCTGGGCCATCGACGACGGCGTTCACTTCCGAAACGTCTTCGGCGCCCGGCAACGATCCCAGCGCCTGCTCGATGAGATCGACGACACCGTCACCGTGGGATGCGGAAATGGCGTGGGGCTCGCCCAACCCCAGTTCGTGGAACTCGGCGGTGGCGATGCCGGAGCGCATGCCCTCGGCCTTGTTGACCGCCAGGAATATGCGTTGGCCGCTGCGCCGGAGCATGCTGGCGATTTCATGGTCGTGCGCGTTGATGCCCGCCCTGGCGTCGACCAGAAAGATCACCACATCGGATTCGACAATGGCTTGTTCGGTCTGGCGCGCCATCTCGAGCAGGATGCCGTCCTTGGCGATAGGTTCGAAACCGCCCGTATCCACCACGATGTAGGGGCGATCGCCCACACGGCCCTCGCCGTAGTGACGGTCGCGAGTCAGGCCGGGCTGGTTCGCCACGAGTGCCGCCCGCGACCGCGTGAGCCGATTGAACAGCGTGGATTTCCCCACATTGGGCCGCCCAACCAGAGCGACCACGGGCTTGAGTTCGGTATGCGTCAATTCACACCAACCAAAACGAGATTGCCGGACCCCGACTGCACAAGGAGGCCATGGGTGGTGGCCACGAGCGGCGAGACGATCGGATCGCTGCCCACTTGTATGCGCCCCAGCAGATGCCCGTCGGTGCGCGACAGAATGTGCACGTAGCCAGCGAGATCACCCACGGCCACACCCTGGCGGACCACGGCGGGCTCCGACAGGCGACGGTTGCGCAAGGCAGACTGCTTCCATGCCTGATGGCCGTCGGACAGGTCGAACGCGTACACCACGCCGCTCTGGTTCGACAGATACACTTGCTGCGCGTCGCTGGCCATGCCCGTGGTGCTGGAAAACGCCTTGCTCCACATGGGCCGCCCGCCCTGCGACACGTCGAAGCACGACACATGCCCCTGATATGTGACACCGCAAAGCGCCGGACCCTGTATCTGCGGCGTGCCGACCACGTCGCTGATCCGTTCGAGGTCGGTCGCGCCCCGGGAAATGGACACCGGCCCTTCCCATTGGACGCTGCCGGTATGCGCATTGATGGCGATCAGGCGGCCATTCGGCAAACCGGATATCAGCATGCCTTGAACCAGAATCATCTGCATGTTGGTCTTCAAGGCCAGCGCCGGACCGGGGCGCTGCACATTCCACAACGGCTTGCCCGTCGTTTCGTCGAACGCCTGGATACGGTAGTCGCTGCCACGCACGACCACCACGCCATCACCCACCGTGGGCGGGATGTTGACTTCGCTGGAGGCCTGGGCATGCCAGGCTTCATGGCCTTGATCGTTGAAGGCGACGACCGAGCCATCGATCTCGGCCACGGCCGTGATGGTGCCGTCGGATCCGACGCCGGCGGTCAGGGTCTTCTTGGTGCTGGCCTGCCACTGCACATGGCCGGTTGCGAGATCGATCTTGGACACTTTGCCGCTGGGCGCCGCCGCATAGACGGAATCACCCACCACGACTGGCACAAAACCGTAGCCGCTCCCACTGCCCAGCGACACCGACCAGATCTGGCGCAAAGCCACGCCGGCGGTGTATTGCGTCAGTGGCGCGGGTTCGAAACGCGGATCGGGGCTGGAGAACAACGAACAGCCGGCCAGCGCGGCGGCGCCGATCGCCAGCAGAACTACGCGCAGGGCGCGGCGGGTACTGGGAAGTCGCATGGTCACGCTCCGGTCAACGCATCGATTTTCAGTTCGATGACCTGGGTGGACGGGTCGGAGCCAAGAGCCTTGATGGCCGCCTGCCACGCCCTCCTGGCCTCGTCTTTCTTGCCTTCGGCCGCCAGAATGTCACCGCGGCGATCGGCGTACAACCCGGCGAAGGCCGTTGGCGCGTTTTGCACCTGGGTCAAAGCCTGATCGTACTGTTTCTGCTGCAGCAGGATGCCGGCCAGCCGCAGCCTGGCGAGCGCGGCCAGGGCGGAATCCTTGCCATGGTGGATCAGCCACTCAAGCTGTTCGCGCGCACCGGCGAGATCGTTCCGACGCTGCAAGGCCTCGGCGGCCACCAGCACCCCGCGCGGCGTGTAGCCGGTGGAGGCATAGTCGCTGCGCAAGGTCTTGCTGGCCGCCTTGATCCGCGCCACGGCATCGTCACCCGGCTGGCCGGCGGCGGTTTCAAGCGCTTCAAAGTAGCCCATCGCCTGATTGGCTTCATGCCCCTGGTACCACTGCCAGCCTCGCCAGCCCAGCACCGCCAGCACGGCGGCGAACAGTACCACCGAACACAGCGTGCCGTATTTATCCCACCAAGCGCGCAGTGCGTCGATCTTCTCCTGCTCTTCCAAGTCGTAAGCCATGCCTCAAACCCTTTGTTTCAATTCGTCAACCAAGCGCTCAATAGGAACCGATTCCTGCTGGGCCTGCGATGGTGTTGTGTCGGACCGCAGCCATTTTATGCTGGCGGTCCCCGATGACAACTCTTCGTCACCGAAAATCACCGCTGCGGCGGCGCCGCTGGCATCGGCACGCTTGAACTGCGATTTGAAGCCCGACGAGCCGGCATGCACGATGACACGCAACCCGGCATCGCGCAACCGCTCGGCCGCCAGCGCCGCCGTTCGTTGCGCCGCATCGGATTGATGCACCACGTACACCTGGCATTCTGACCGATCAAGCGGGGCCGCCACTTGTTCGCACAATTCGAGCAGGCGTTCCATGCCGATGGCGAAACCGACGGCCGGCGCCGGCTTGCCGCCCAGCAGTTCGATCAGGCCATCGTATCGGCCGCCACCACACACCGTGCCCTGGGTTCCGAGCATGTCGGTCACCCATTCGAAAACCGTCAGATTGTAATAGTCCAGGCCTCGCACCAGACGCGGGTTGAGCCGGTATGCGATACCCGCCTCGTCGAG
Organism: Burkholderiaceae bacterium; assembly: GCA_035720945.1. Lineage (GTDB taxonomy): Bacteria > Pseudomonadota > Gammaproteobacteria > Burkholderiales > Burkholderiaceae_B > SCQX01. The sequence goes on along the minus strand of DASTNK010000035.1, from coordinate 7,008 downwards.
ACGCTCGCGAACCCCATCGAAATGCCCGCGCGACGCGGCGCCCAGGAAATCGCTCAAGCGCGGCGCGTTATCGGCCAGGCCCTGCATGGCGGGGTTCTTGGTGTCGAGGATACGCAGCGGATTGGTGTACATGCGGCGGCGCGCCTCGTCGTCGAGAACGGACTGATGCCGCTCTAGATAGGCAACCAGGGCGGCGCGGTGCGCGGCCCGCTCATCAGCCTGTCCCAGCGAATTCAGTTCCAGGCGGACGTCGGTCAGGCCCAATTTCCGCCAAAGGCGCGCCAGCATCACGACGAGTTCGGCGTCGATGTCAGGCCCGGCGAAACCCAGGGCCTCGACGTCGATCTGGTGGAACTGGCGATAGCGTCCGCGTTGAGGCCGTTCGTGGCGGAACACCGGCCCCATCGCATACACACGCTGCGGCCGATCGTACAGGATGTTGTGCTCGATGGTGGCCCGCACCATGCCGGCGGTGAATTCGGGACGCATCGTCAGTTGTTCGCCGTTGAGCGAATCCGTGAACGAATACATTTCTTTTTCGACGATGTCCGTGACTTCGCCGATACCGCGCGCGAACAACCGGGTCTGTTCAAGCACGGGGGTGCGCATGTTGCGATAGCCATAGGCGCCAAGCCACTCATGCACCGTGGATTCAAGCGATTCCCACTGCGCGCTGGTGTCCGGCAGGACATCCTTCATGCCGGTCAGGGCACGCACTTTCTGAAACGACTGCGTCATAGATCTACGAGTACTCTGGTTGATACCGGCGCGGCCTGCGCGACCCGGCGCGGAAATTCGGCTGAGGGTCTAGTGTCGTGGATCACTAGTGTGTTGTCTCGTCGGCGGGACCGCCGTCGCGATCGCCACCACCGTATCGACGCTCTACATAGCGTTGGACGATAGCCTCGAACTCCTCGGCGATCGAGTCGCCTTTGAGTGTGACCACCCGCTGGCCATCGACATAGACCGGCGCGGAGGGCACCTCGCCCGTTCCCGGCAGGCTGATGCCGATGTCCGCGTGACGACTCTCGCCCGGGCCGTTCACCACGCAACCCATCACGGCCACGTTCATGGTCTCGACACCAGGATATTGCGTTTTCCAGACCGGCATCTGTTCACGCAGGTATCCCTGGATGCTTGCGGCGAGCTCCTGGAACACCGTGCTGCTCGTGCGGCCGCAACCGGGGCACGCCACCACCATGGGCGTGAACGCGCGCAGGTTCAGGCTCTGGAGGATTTCCTGCGCGACGACCACTTCGCGAGTTCGGTCACCGCCGGGTTCGGGCGTGAGGGATATGCGGATCGTGTCGCCGATGCCTTGCTGCAACAGCACGGCAAGCCCCGCAGTGGACGCCACGATGCCTTTGCTGCCCATTCCGGCTTCGGTGAGCCCGAGATGCAAGGGATAGTCGCACTGTGCGGAAAGATCCTGGTAGACCGTGATGAGGTCCTGGACGTGGCTGACCTTGCACGACAGGATGATGCCATTGGGCGACAGCCCGAGCTCTTCCGCGCGGCGCGCATTGGATACCGCCGACACGACCAGCGCGCGGCGCATGACCGCCCGGGCATCCCAAGGCTGTGCGCGGCGGTTGTTGTCGTCCATCATGCGAGCCAGCAGCTCTTGATCGAGACTGCCCCAGTTCACGCCAATGCGCACCGGTTTGTCGTGGCGACAGGCCACCTCGATCATTTGGGCGAAATTGTCGCCGCGCTTCTTGCCACCCCCCATGTTGCCGGGGTTGATTCGATACTTGGACAACGCCTGGGCACAATCGGGAAAATCGGACAACAGGCGATGGCCGTTGTAATGGAAGTCGCCCACCAGCGGCACCGCCACGCCCATGCGATCGAGCTTTTCCCGGATGGCCGCAACCTGGCGCGCCGCCTCGGGGGTATTGACCGTGATGCGCACGAGTTCGGAGCCGGCGCGCGCCAGATCACGCACCTGGTTCGCCGTGGCGGTGGCATCAGCCGTATCGGTATTGGTCATGGACTGCACCAGGACGGGTGCGTCGCCACCGATCCGCACGGCATGCCGACCCCAGCGAACGACAACGGGGCGGGTCTTGCGTCGTGCGGCCGCCCCCACCGGTGATGGCACATCGGCATCAGTGATGGAATCGGGGATGGAATTCATTTCTTCAAAGACTTGAGCCAGTCGAACACCAGCCAGGAATTCGGGATCCAGCCGCGCTCGATGGCGTAGAACCCGGCGACGAGGAGGATCAGGACAATGATGACCAGCCAGCCCCACGAATGCGTTGTGGCATCGGGATGCATGGGGACGTCGCCGCCACTCGCCAACGAGGGCGCATCGACCACCGCCGTCGGACGCGTGCGGGAGCCGCCGACCTGGTTCTCGAGCATGGTGATGAGCGCATCGATGTCGGCTTCCAGGAAACGTCCATAATTCTTCACAAAGCCCCGCAAGGACACACCCGTGGGCAGGAGATCCCATTTTTCGGACTCCAGCGCCTCGAACTGCCGCACGGAAAACTTCAGCCGGCCGGAAACCTCGGCGAGCGAAATACGCTTGGCCTCACGCAACGCCCGGAGCGTGGGCCCCAGCCCCTGGGGGCCTTGATAAATATCCGTGCCGGCGTCGGGTCTGGACAGAACAGGATCGTCGTCCAGGCTGGCTCTGTTGGCTGAGGGAGGGGTCATCCGCACTCCTGGTTGCGAGCGATCACCGCCCGATCGGGCAGGCGCTCATCAATACGCGTTCTATCCTTGACGTCACCCGCCAACTGCCCGCAGGCGGCAGCGATGTCATCGCCACGCGTCTTGCGAACCGTGGTGACCACGCCGGCGTCCATCAGGCGCTGCGCGAACAACCGCACGCGTGCCGGCGGCGAGCGCTTCAGGCCGGATTGCGGGAACGGATTGAACGGGATCAGATTGAACTTGCAACGCACCTGCCGGGAAATGCCGACAAGTTCGCGCGCCAGATCGTCGGTGTCGTTGACACCGTCGAGCATGATGTATTCGAAAGTGATGAAATCACGCGGCGCGTGTTCCAGGTAGCGGTTGCACGCCGCCAACAGATCGGCGAGCGGATACTTGCGATTAAGCGGCACCAGGCGATCGCGCAAGGCGTCGTTGGGCGCGTGCAATGACACGGCCAGCGCCACCGGGCAATCGGCCGCCAGACGATCCATCATGGGCACCACGCCCGACGTGGACACTGTGACCCGGCGCCGCGACAGCCCATAGGCGTTGTCGTCCAGCATGAGGCGCAGCGCCCCGAGAACCTGGCCGTAATTGAGCAGCGGTTCGCCCATGCCCATCATGACCACGTTGCTGATCGCCCGCATCGGCGCATCGTCGGCATGACTGGTTCGCGCACGCGCGGGGTCGGCCTCGACGGCGCGCTTGGCATGCCACAGTTGGCCGATGATCTCGGCTGTGGTGAGATTGCGGTTGAACCCCTGGTATCCCGTCGAGCAGAACGGACAGGCAACCGTGCATCCCGCCTGGCTGGAAATGCAAAGCGTGCCGCGATCGTCTTCAGGAATGAAGACGGCCTCGACTGCGTTGTTGCGCCCGACGTCGAACAGCCATTTGCGCGTACCGTCGGCCGACAGGTGCTCGGTGAGCACCCGGGGCGCACGGATCAGGCAGCGCTGCGACAACTGTTGGCGCAGGTCGCGCGCCAGGTCGGTCATCTGGTCGAACGAATCAGCACTGCGCTGGTGAATCCAGCGTTCGAGCTGCCGCGCGCGGAATGGCTTGCTGCCCCACTGACCAACCAGGTCGGTGAGCGCGGCGGAATCCAGTCCCAGCAGGTTGATCGGTTCGACGACGGTTGGCATATCGGGTTCGGGAGACTGATGCGGTGCGCCAGTGCAGGGCGCGCCCGGGTATCAGCGACTGAGGATGGCGTATTCGGGGAAGAAGAAGGCGACTTCGACCGCGGCGGTTTCAGCCGCGTCGGAGCCATGCACGGCATTGGCGTCGATGCTGTCGGCGAAATCGGCGCGGATGGTGCCGGGGGCCGCCTTCTTGGGGTCGGTGGCACCCATCAGGTCACGATTCTTCTGGACAGCGTTGTCACCTTCGAGCACTTGCACGAACACCGGACCCGACACCATGAAGTCGACCAGATCGCGGTAGAAGGGACGCTCTTTGTGCACGGCGTAGAAGCGCTCCGCATCCGAGCGCGACAATTGTTGCAGCCGGGCGGCGATGACCTTCAGCCCCGCTTGTTCGAAGCGCGCGACGATCTGCCCGATGACGTTCTTCGCCACGGCGTCGGGTTTGATGATGGAAAGAGTGCGTTCAATAGCCATGTATTATCCAGTGAAATGACGGGTTCCGGTACCCGGGCTCGGCCTGGCAACCCAGGTAAGCAACGCAGGTGAACAACCAAGGTAAACCCATTAAAAACAACAACTTCGACAAAGTTTTCGTGAATCTGCCATTTTAGCATGTCAAGGACGGGCCGCTACCCTTTAAAATAGTTCCCCCGACGCCGTCCCATCGGAGGCCGGCGCGCCCTCATGGCGCGCCCTTGTTTTCCTCCTTTCCGGGGCACGCCACCCGCCGCAACCCGACATACGCTCCATGACCCCGACCTCCTCCCAGAACGACGCCTCTCAACCACCCAAAAGTTTCGAACCCCAGGAAATCGAATCGCGCTGGTACGCGCAATGGGAGCAACGTGGATATTTCAAGGGCGGCCAGCACGTGGCGCCGGCGGCGGGCACGGAAAGCCACCCCTTTGTCGTGCAGTTTCCCCCTCCGAACGTCACCGGCACGCTGCATATGGGCCACGCCTTCAACCAGACGGTCATGGACGGCCTGGTCCGCTACCATCGCATGCGGGGCGATGACACCGTGTTCATTCCCGGCACCGATCACGCCGGCATCGCCACCCAGATCGTCGTGGAGCGCCAGCTGGACGCCCAGCAAGTGTCACGCCACGACCTCGGCCGCGAAAAGTTCACCGAGAAAGTCTGGGAGTGGAAACAGAAGTCGGGCAGCGCCATCACCGAGCAGTTCCGCCGTCTGGGATCCTCGGCCGACTGGTCGCGCGAGTATTTCACCATGGACGCCAACCTGTCGGCAGGCGTGGCCGAAACCTTCGTGCGCCTGTACGAGCAAGGCCTCATTTACCGGGGCAAGCGCCTGGTGAACTGGGACCCCGTTCTGGGCACGGCGGTCTCCGACCTGGAGGTCGTCAGCGAGGAAGAAGACGGCCATATGTGGGAAATCCGGTATCCATTGGTCGAGCCCGTGGGCGCGCTCACCCATCTGGTCGTCGCGACGACCCGTCCGGAAACCATGCTGGGCGACGTGGCCGTCATGGTGCATCCCGAAGACGAACGCTACGCCCACCTCATCGGACGCCGCGTCAGGCTGCCACTGACCGATCGTGACATCCCCGTCATCGCCGATGCCTACGTCGATCGTGAATTCGGCACCGGCGTGGTCAAGGTCACGCCCGCCCATGATTTCAACGACTATGCGGTCGGACAGCGCCACGGGCTGGAAATGATCAGCATCCTGACCCTCGACGCCCATATCAGCGATGCGGCGCCGGCCGCCTATCACGGCCTCGACCGCTTCGAGGCGCGCAAGCGGGTCGTCGACGACTTGGCGGCATTGGGGTTGCTGCGGCAGGTTCGGCCGCACAAACTGATGGTGCCCCGCGGCGACCGCACCGGCACCGTCATCGAACCCATGCTCACCGACCAATGGTTCGTGGCCATGAGCAAACCGGCTCCCGAAGGCACACTGCACCCCGGCAAGAGCATCACCCAGGTCGCCCTGGACGTCGTGGCCGACGGCCGCATCAGGTTCTACCCTGAGAACTGGACCACCACCTACAACCAATGGCTCAACAACATCCAGGATTGGTGCATTTCGCGCCAGTTGTGGTGGGGCCATCAGATCCCCGCCTGGTACGCCCCCGACGGTCGCATCTTCGTCGCGCGGGACGCCGACGAAGCGCGCGCCAAGGCCGCGGCCGCGGGTGTGACCGAACCGCTGACACGCGACGAAGACGTCCTGGACACCTGGTTCTCGTCGGCCCTGGTTCCTTTCACCGACCTGGGCTGGCCGCGCGACACGCCCGACCTGGAACGCTACCTGCCTTCCAGCGTCCTGGTCACCGGTTTCGACATCATCTTCTTCTGGGTGGCGCGCATGGTCATGATGAGCACCCACCTGACCGGCCACGTGCCGTTCCGGGCGGTGTACGTGCATGGCCTGGTCTGCGACATGGACGGCAAGAAAATGAGCAAGTCCAAGGGCAACACCATCGACCCGGTCGACCTGATCGATGGCATCAGCCTGGAAGCCCTGCTGGACAAGCGCACCACCGGGCTCATGAACCCCAAGCAGGCCGCCGCCATCCGGAAAAAAACCGGCAAGGACTACCCCCAGGGGTTCCCCGCGTACGGCACCGACGCGCTGCGCTTCACCATGGCCGCCTACGCCACACTGGGCCGGAACATCAATTTCGATCTCAAGCGCTGCGAAGGCTATCGCAACTTCTGCAACAAGCTTTGGAACGCGACGCGATTCGTGCTGATGAACACGTCGGGCCATGATCTCACTGGTGGCGATCGGGGCACGCTGTCGTTCGTGGACCACTGGATCATCAGCGCCCTGCAGCGCCTGGAAGAAGAGGTCCAGCGCGGGTTCACCGAATACCGGTTCGACAATATCGCCAACGCCCTGTACCACTTCATCTGGGATGAATACTGCGACTGGTACGTGGAACTGGCGAAGGTCCAGATCCAGCACGGAACGCCCCAGGAACAACAAGGTACGCGCCGCACATTGATCCGGGTGCTGGAAACATTGCTGCGCCTCGCCCACCCCATCATTCCGTTCATCACCGAAGAGCTCTGGCAGAAGGTGGCCGTCGACGCCGGCAAGCGTGGCGCCGATGAAGAAACCAGTATCAGTGTCCAGCCCTACCCTGTGGTCAATCCCGCCCTGATCGACGCCGAAGCCGAGGCGCGCGTGGCGGAACTCAAGGCCCAGGTCGAAGCGATC